>NZ_JBSGXP010000055.1:0-48244 GCF_053610105.1 Kitasatospora sp. NPDC054939
CCCCGGTGGTCATCACCGGGGGGCACGCGTCGTCCGCGGGTCGTGCTGCGGGCTACGGCTTGAGCTCGGCGTACGCCTCGGCGCTGCTGTCCCGGAGGAACTGCCAGCAGCGGGCCTCCTCCTCGGTCTCCTTGATCGCACCGGCCGCCCGGGCCAGGGCCGCCAGGCAGCGCAGGAAGCCTCGGTTGCCGCGGTGCTCCCACGGCACCGGCCCGTGGCCCTTCCAGCCGTTGCGGCGCAGCGCGTCCAGGCCACGGTGGTAGCCGGTCCGGGCGTAGGCGTAGGACTCGACGTACCGGCCGGCCGCGTACGCGTCGTCCGCGAGCATCGCCCAGGCCAGGCAGAAGGTCGGGAAGTCGGCGGCCACCTGGGTCGGCGAGGCGGACTGCTCGGCCAGCATCCTGTACGGCTGCTCGTCCTCCGGGAGGAGGGTCGGCTCCGGGCCGTCGAGAAGGTTCTTGTGAATCGCCATGGAGTGCAGTCTGCCACTCGCGACCCACAGGTCAACCGAGCCCGGCCGGGGCGGCGGTCCCGGCGCTCGCCCTGACGGCAGCCGCCGTCGCCTGAAGCCCGCCGCGACGAGCGGACCCGCCCCCCTCCCCGGCGCCCCCTCGGGCAGCCGGGGTGCGGGCGTTGTGGCAGTTCTGTAGCAGTCCCTGCATACCGGGTATATGGACAGCCGATCGCCGCACGTGCCAGGGTGGGTGCGCGAAGGGGGGCGCACAGACGGATGTTCGAGCGGTTCGTGGGCCCCGACAGGCCGACCAGGAAGCCCACGACGTGCCCCCAGCCCGACCCGCCCGCCGCGCCGGCCGTGGCCGCGGAACCGCCCGCTCCGGAGCCCCCGGGCGCCCCCGTGCCGCCGGCGGACGCCGCCGACGCCGCCCGCGCCGCCGCCTCGGACCGGGAATGCTGATCGCGCTGACCGCCTCGCTGGCCGTGCTCGGCGGCACGGTCTTCGCACTCAACCGCCCCGCCGCCGAACCGGGCGGCGGCCCCACCGCCCAGGGCCGGCTCGCGCCGCCCGCCGAGACCCGCACCGGCCCGGCCGCGACCACCCCGCCGCCGAGCCCCGCACCGCCGAGCACACCGGCCCCCGCCGCCACGCCGACCACGACCGCCCCCGACCCTGGCCCCGCCGCCGGCAAGGGCACCTTCGCGATCGCCCCCGGCGCCGGCGCCGCGGTCGGCAAGGGCAACGTCCGCCGCTACCGGGTCGAGGTCGAGGACGGCATCGGCATCGACCCCGCGGACGCCGCCGCCCAGGTCCACGCGATCCTGGCCGACAAACGCGGCTGGACCAACGACGGCAGGAACGGCTTCCAGCTGGTCGCCACCGGCAGCTACAACTTCACCGTGAAGATCGCCTCACCGGCGACCGTGGACAAGATCTGCGGCGCCGCCGGCCTCGACACCCACGGCGAGGTCAACTGCAACGTCGGCAACCAGGTGCTGGTCAACGTCAAGCGCTGGAACACCGGCTCGCCGCAGTTCAGCGGCCCGATCGAGGAGTACCGGGCACTGATCGTCAACCACGAGGTGGGCCACCGGATCGGCCACGGCCACGAGGCCTGCCCCGCCCCCGGCAAGCCCGCGCCCGCCATGATGCAGCAGATCTACGGCCTCAAGGGCTGCACCCCCAACGCCTGGCCGTACACCGCGGAGGGGAAGTACATCGGCGGACCTTCGGTGGAGTGACCCGCCGGGCCCGGTCCCGGCGGGAGCGGTCCTGGCGGGAGCGGTCCTGGCGGGAGCGGTCATCGCGGGAGCGGTCGTACACAAAAGCCTTGTGCCCGGCGGGAATTGCCGGCCGCGCCCTAGGCTGACGCCATGACACGTGATCGTACGAAGGGGCGTGCCGCCCTCGCGGCGGCCGCCGGGCTGCTGCTCGGCACGGCGGCCTGCACCTCCTCCGACGCCCCGGCGGGCGGCAGCCCGAAACTCTCCTACGACGGGTTCACCGCCACCGTCGGGGCCACCGGCGGGAACGGCCCCTGCCCGTTCGGCATCGACCTCGCCGCGGCCCTCCGGGCGGCCGGCGACGAACGGGGCGTCACCCCGGGCTCCGACGGCGGCCCCGCGGTGCGGACGCACCTCGCGGCGGCCCGCCCGGCCTCGGCCTTCCCGGACGGCGCCTCGCGCACGCCGCCGCTGCCCACCGTCCCGGCCCGGCCGGCGGTCAGCGAGGTCACCTGCTACTTCACCGTCGGCTCCAGCGCCTTCGAGGTTCAGCTGGTGGCCGTGCCGGTGGAGGGGCCGGCGGTCAACCTACTGCTCCCGCAGCTGCAGTCCGCCGACCGGCTCAGCGGCGAGCAGCTCACCGCCTTCGCCGCGGAGCGGCAGGCCCCCGGGACGGTCCGGCTGACCCCCGGCGAGGGGCGCGCGGCGATCGCCCGGATCCCGGTCGCCGGCGGGGGCGACCTCGCCCTGTCCGCCACCGAGCGGGCGCAGACGCTGGACGCCAAGGGCAGGGCCCTGCGCGGCGAGGCCCTGCGGAAGGCCGCCGAACAGCTCGTCGGCCAACTCCGCCCGTAGCGCCGCCGCCCGCTCCGGTCAGCCCAGGAGCGGCAGGTGGGGCCCCAGGTCGCTGCGCTCGCCACTGGCCGTGACCGCGTGGGCGGCCAGCTCCCGCGCCCAGTCGGTGCGGCCGGTGGCCAGCCGGATCCAGGTCAGCGGGTCGGTCTCGACCACGTTCGGCGGGGTGCCGCGGGTGTGCCGGGGCCCCTCGACGGCCTGGACCACCGCGTACGGCGGCACCCGCAGCTCGACCGCCCCGCCCGGGGCCTTGACCGCGAGGGCGTCGGCCAGCAGCCGGGTGACCGCGGCGAGGGCCTGCCGGTCGTGCGGGAAGCCGGCCCCGCCGAGCGCCTCGGCCAGGTCGTCGGCGTGCACGACGGTCTCCACCAGGCGGGTCACCAGCATGTCGGAGAGCGGCATCGACCCCAGCCGGATCTCGAACCGCCGCAGCGGGTCGGCGGCGGCGGGCCCGTCCAGGAGGGCGAGCAGCGCGTCGGCGGCCCGGTCGAAGGCGGCGGCCACCTCGGCCGGCCCCCCGGCGAACTCCCCGTCGGCCGCCTCCCGCGCCTGTGCGTCGAGCAGCGGTGCGATGGCGGCGACCGCCCCCACCCAGTTCGGCAGGTCCAGGGCGGCCCGGCCCTGCTGCGGGTCGTCCAGGTGGGCGGGCACCCAGTCGATCTGGACCGCCAGGTGGGCGACCAGCTCGCGCACCGTCCACTCCCCCAGCCGGGTCGGCCGGGCGAGCAGTTCCTCGGCGTCCGGGCGGGCGCACAGGGCGCGGACGGCTCCGCGCAGTGCCTCGGTCTGCGCGGCCAGCGCGGCGCGCACCTTCTCGGGCCGGTACGTACGGGACTTGGCAGGCATGGGCCCCAACATACGCCGAGGGGTGGACGGTTCGAGCGAACCGTCCACCCCTCGGCAGCCGTGCGTCAGGCCAGCAGAGCCTCGATGACGCCGGTGTGGGCGTCCTTCAGCTCGGCCAGGGTGACCTCGAACTGGCCCTGGACGTCCAGGGATTCGCCGTCGACGACACCGATGCGGGCGGCCGGCAGGCCACGCGCGGTGCACATGTCGTTGAACCGGAGCTCCTCGCTGCGCGGCACCGCGACGACCGCGCGACCCGCCGACTCGGAGAACAGGAACACGAACGGGTCCTGGCCCTCGGGCACGATGATCCGGGCCCCGTGGCCGCCCTTGAGGCAGCTCTCGACCAGCGCCTGGCCGAGACCGCCGTCGGACAGGTCGTGCGCGGCGTCGATCATGCCGTCGCGCGAGGCGGCGATCAGGATGTCGCCGAGCAGCCGCTCGCGCTCCAGGTCGACCACGGGCGGCAGGCCGCCGAGGTGCTCGTGGACCACCTGCGACCAGGCCGAGCCGCCGAGCTCGTCCGCGGTGTCGCCCAGCAGGTAGAGCAGCTGGCCCTCCTCGGCGAAGCCGACCGGGGTGCGGCGGGTGACGTCGTCGATCACGCCGAGCACCGCGACCACGGGGGTCGGGTGGATGGCGGTCTCGCCGGTCTGGTTGTACAGCGAGACGTTGCCGCCGGTGACCGGGGTGCCGAGCACCTGGCAGGCGTCGGCCAGGCCGCGGGTGGCCTCGGCGAACTGCCACATCACGTCCGGGTCCTCGGGGGAGCCGAAGTTGAGGCAGTCGGAGACGGCGAGCGGCTTGGCACCGCCGGCCGCGACGTTGCGGTACGCCTCGGCGAGGGCCAGCTGGGCGCCGGTGTACGGGTCCAGCTTGGTGTAGCGGCCGTTGCCGTCGGTGGCGACCGAGACGCCGAGGTTCGTCTCCTCGTCGATCCGGATCATGCCCGAGTCCTCGCCGACCGAGAGCACGGTGTTGCCGAGCACGTAGCGGTCGTACTGGTCGGTGATCCAGGACTTGGAGGCCTGGTTCGGGTGCGCGGCGACCTTGAGCAGGTCGGCCTTCAGCTCGGCACCGGTCTGCGGCCGGGCCAGGCGCTCGCCGGTCGGGGCGTCGGCCTGCAGCGCGTCCTGCCAGCTCGGGCGGGCGAAGGGGCGCTGGTAGGTCGGGCCCTCGTGGGCGACGGTGCGCGGCGGCACGTCGACGACCTGCTCGCCGTGCCAGAAGATCTCCAGCCGCTCGCCGTCGGTCACCTCACCGATGACGGTGGCGATGACGTCCCACTTCTCGCAGATCTCCAGGAAGCGGTCGACCTTGCCGGGCTCGACGATGGCGCACATGCGCTCCTGCGACTCGCTCATGAGGATCTCCTCGGGCGAGAGCGTGTTGTCGCGCAGCGGGACGGTGTCGAGCTCGATCCGCATGCCGCCGGTACCGGCCGAGGCCAGCTCCGAGGTGGCGCAGGACAGGCCGGCGCCGCCGAGGTCCTGGATGCCCGCGACCAGGTCCTCCTTGAAGATCTCCAGGGTGCACTCGATGAGGAGCTTCTCCTGGAAGGGGTCGCCGACCTGGACGGCGGGCCGCTTGGCCGGGCCGGTGGCGTCGAAGGTCTCCGAGGCGAGCACGGAGACGCCGCCGATGCCGTCGCCGCCGGTGCGGGCGCCGTACAGGATGACCTTGTTGCCGGGGCCGGAGGCCTTGGCGAGGTGGATGTCCTCATGCTTCATGACGCCCACGCAGAGCGCGTTGACCAGCGGGTTGCCCTGGTAGCAGGAGTCGAAGACGACCTCGCCGCCGATGTTCGGCAGGCCCAGGCAGTTGCCGTAGCCGCCGATGCCCGCGACGATGCCGGGCAGCACGCGCCGGGTGTCCGGGTGGTCGGCCGCACCGAAGCGCAGCGGGTCCATCACGGCGACCGGGCGGGCGCCCATGGCGAGGATGTCGCGCACGATGCCGCCGATGCCGGTGGCCGCACCCTGGTAGGGCTCGATGTACGACGGGTGGTTGTGCGACTCGACCTTGAAGGTGACCGCGTAGCCCTGGCCGACGTCGACCACACCGGCGTTCTCGCCGATGCCGACGAGCATCGCGTCGTTCTCCGGGGCCTTCTCGCCGAACTGCTTGAGGTGGACCTTGGAGCTCTTGTAGGAGCAGTGCTCCGACCACATCACCGAGTACATCGCGAGCTCGGCGCCGGTGGGGCGGCGGCCCAGGATCTCGCGGATCCGCGCGTACTCGTCTTCCTTCAGGCCCAGTTCGGCCCAGGGCTGGGCGGCGTCCGGGGTCTGCTCGGCGTTCTTGACGGTGTCCAGGGACATCAGGCGTTCACCAGCTGCTTCAGTACGGAAGTGAAGAAGCCCAGGCCCTCGGTGGTCGGGCCGGTGAGCGGCTCCACGGCGTGCTCCGGGTGCGGCATCAGGCCGACGACATTGCCGGCGGCGTTGGTGATGCCGGCGATGTCACGGTACGAACCGTTCGGGTTGACGTCCACGTAACGGGCGACCACCCGGCCCTCCGCCTCCAGCTCGTCGAGGACGTGCGCGTCGGCGACGAAGCGGCCCTCGCCGTTCTTCAGCGGGACGACGATTTCCTGGCCGGCCGAGTAATCCCGGGTCCAGGCGGTGCCGGCGTTCTCGATCCGCAGCTTCTGGTCGCGGCAGATGAAGTGCAGCGAGTCGTTGCGGGTGAGCGCGCCGGGCAGCAGGTGCGATTCGCAGAGCACCTGGAAGCCGTTGCAGATACCGAGAACCGGCATTCCGAGCCTGGCCTGCTCGATGACGGTCTCCATGACCGGCGAGAAGCGCGAGATCGCACCGCAGCGCAGATAGTCGCCGTAACTGAATCCGCCGGGCAGGACGACGGCGTCGACCTGGTGGAGATCCTTGTCACGGTGCCAGAGGGCGACCGGCTCCGCGCCGGCCAGGCGGACCGCGCGCTGGGCGTCGCGGTCGTCGAGGGATCCGGGGAAAGTGACGACGCCGACTCGGGTGGTCACTTGCCCTCCTCCTCGACGCGGACGGTGAAGTCCTCGATCACGGTGTTGGCGAGGAAGGTCTCGGCGGCTTCGCGGATGCGGGCGAGCGCGGCGTCGTCGACCGGGCCCTCCAGCTCCAGCTCGAAACGCTTGCCCTGGCGGACGTCGGCGATCCCGGCGAATCCGAGGCGGGGCAGTGCACGCTGCACCGCCTGTCCCTGGGGGTCGAGGATCTCCGGCTTGAGCATGACGTCGACTACGACGCGTGCCACTGGCACTCCCGGTGGTGTCTTCGTGAGGCGGGGGAACTCCAGACTACCGGGGGTTTCGGGCGGCTTTGCTGGCCGGGCCGAGCGACGCGCGTAGACCTGCGACCCTTACGCCGCAAGGGTTCCGGGCCCTCCCACCCCCTGCCCGGCCGCCCCATTTCGCCGCATTCGGCGCCCCGATCAAGAGCACCCGAAGAACGCCCGAATACCGGCACACCGGACAGATCGGCCAACCGCTCCACCGGTATCCGGCAGTCCGGCGAAGACACGTGAATATCCGGAAAAGAATGCCGGACTCTTCGATTTCGACCCGCTTCGGGTGCAGAATAGGGCCACCTGCTGCGGCAAGTGCTGCGTATCCGGTCGGCCCTCCGCCTGCCCGTATGCGCTTGCGCGACGAGGTGCACAACAGGCCCCGACCGCGCATCCCCGCGCCCCGCGGCCGAATTGCCCGAGAGGATTGACACCCATGGCTCAGCGTGTAGTCGTCACGCTCTCCGACGACCTGGACGGCGGCGCCGCCGCGGAAACCGTCCACTTCGGCGTCGACGGGAAGTCGTACGAGATCGACCTGTCCCAGGACAACGCGGAAAAGCTTCGGGAGGCCCTCGCCCCGTTCGTCGCGGCCGGCCGCCGCCAGAGCCGCGCCGGGAAGTCCTTCCGCCGCACCGCGCTCACGCCGGACCCCGCCGCCGTCCGGGCCTGGGCCCAGTCGCACGGCATGGAGCTGCCCGCCCGGGGCCGCATCCCCAAGTCGGTCTACGAGGCCTTCGCCGAGGCGAACTGACCCGCCTCCCCGGCCCCGCCGGCGAGCGGTCGCCCCACCCGACCGAAAGGGTGGGGCGACCACCCCGATCGATGGGGTAGAGTATTCCTCGTCGCCGCAACGGAGAGATCCGAAGAGGCGGCGGGTGTCCCACCGGGCACCAGGCGGACGTGGCTCAGTTGGTAGAGCATCACCTTGCCAAGGTGAGGGTCGCGAGTTCGAATCTCGTCGTCCGCTCGCAGTGCGCGAGCACAGCACAACTCAATAGTTCCATCCTGCGGACGTGGCTCAGTTGGTAGAGCATCACCTTGCCAAGGTGAGGGTCGCGAGTTCGAATCTCGTCGTCCGCTCCAGTACCGGAGGCCCCCTCGATCGAGGGGGCCTCCGGCGTATTCCGGCACTCCTTCCGGTACGACGTTCCACCGCTCCGGCACCGGCGCCGCCGTCCCGAAAGCGGGCCGCGAAAGCCCCGCCCACCGGCCATGACATTTGTCACCGCCGACCCGTGGATGTGCACCCGGTTCTCATGACGGCGCACACTGCCCGCGCGGCCCGTCCGACGGGAGGCTTGGGACATGGAAAAGAGCCAGCCCCACTCCCCCGCGGACACCGTGATCGAGGTCACCGACCTGCAGCGCCGGTACGGCCCGGCCGGCACCGGCGGTTACGACGCGGTCCGCGGCCTCGACCTCACCGTCCGCCGCGGCGAGCTCTTCGCCCTGCTGGGGACCAACGGGGCCGGCAAGACCTCCACCATGGAGCTCATCGAGGGCCTCGCCGCCCCCACCGGCGGCCGGGTCGGCGTCCTCGGCCACGACCCGTACCGCGAGCGCGCCGTCGTCCGCCCGCGGATCGGCATCATGCTGCAGGAGGGCGGCTTCCCCGGCGACCTCACCGTCGCCGAGACGGGCCGCACCTGGTCCGGCCTCACCAGCGGCGCCCGCCCGGTCGACGAGGCCCTGGACCTGGTCAACCTGCTCGACCGCCGCAACGTCCGGGTCAAGCAGCTCTCCGGCGGCGAGCGTCGCCGCCTCGACCTCGCCATGGCGCTGCTCGGCCGCCCCGAGGTGCTGTTCCTGGACGAGCCCAGCACCGGCCTCGACCCGGAGGCCCGCGCCGCCGTCTGGCGCCTGGTCCGCGAACTGCGCGCCCAGGGCACCACGGTGCTGCTCACCACGCACTACCTGGAGGAGGCCGAGGAGCTGGCCGACCGACTGGCCATCATGCACCGCGGACAGATCGTCGCCGCCGGCACGGTCTCCGAGGTCATCGCCGGCCGCCCGTCCCGGATCACCTTCGAACTCCCCGAGTACGCCGGCACCGCGCTCCCGCCGCTGGACGGCACCGAGGTCACCGCCGACGGCCGCCGGATCACCGTGAAGACCCCGCAGCTCCAGGCCACCCTCACCGACCTGCTCGGCTGGGCCAACCACCACGGCATCGCGCTCGGCGCCCTAGACGCCCGCAGCGCCTCACTGGAGGAGGCGTTCCTCGCCATCGCCTCCGAGGCCGCCCAGCAGCCGCCCGCCGAGACCCCCGCCGCCCCCACCGCCCGCCGCCGCCTGATCGGACTCGCCCGATGACCACCGCCACCACCGCCCCGCAGTCCGCCGCCCGGCCCGGCGCCCCCTCCACCACCGTCCGCCGCCTGCTCGCCCTCGGCCGCGCCGAGGCCACGCTGCTGCTGCGCAACCGCACCGCGCTGACCACCGCGCTGCTGCTGCCCCTCCTGCTGCTCGTCGGCCTGAAGAACATGCTCGGCGAGCAGGCCAAGCACACCCCCGGCCTGGACGTCGACTCCGCCCTGGTCAACGGCACCCTCGGGATGGTGCTGGCCTTCGTCGTCTACTACAACCTCACCGCCGCGTACGTGGCCCGCCGGGGCGAGCTGGTGCTCAAGCGCCTGCGCACCGGCGAGGCCCGCGACCTGGAGATCCTGGCCGGCACCGCGGTGCCCTCGGTCGGGCTGGCGCTGGCCATGTGCACCGTGATCGGCGTCGGCGGCGCCGTGGCGCTGGACCTCTCCGCGCCGGTCAACCCACTGCTGATGGTCGCCGGCCTGACCCTCGGCGTCGGCGTCTTCATCGCCCTGGCCGCCCTCTCCAGCGCCTTCACCAAGACCGTCGAGAGCGCCGGCATCACCACCATGCCCGTCCTGCTGGTCTCCCAGTTCGGCTCCGGTCTGCTGGTGCCGCTGGAGGTCATGCCCGACCGGATGGCCGACATCTGCCGCCTGCTGCCCACCACCCCGGCCTTCCAGCTGATCCGCCTCGGCTGGTTCGGCACCGACGGCTCGGCCGCCGCCACCGGCTTCGCGGGCACCTGGTCCACCGCCGCCCCGCACCTGCTCACCGGCGGCGTCTGGCTCGCCCTCGCCGTCTGGGCCACCCTCCGCTGGTTCCGCTGGGAGCCCCGCCGCTGACCGGCACCCCGCACCACCCCGAGGCCGGCCCGCACCCCACGGGCCGCCTCCCCCGTTCCCGGCGCACCCGCCCGGCCCGGCACCGCCCCACCGCCCGCACGCAGCGCACCCGCCCCACCCGAGGCCACCCCGCACATCGGCGGTTCCGCACCCGCCGCCCTCCTGATAGGAAGACCGCAGCAAGATCATGAGCGAACGGGGGACGAACGAGATGAACGTGCTGCGGCCGGTCCGACGGTGGCGGGGCTTCGGCAAGCCCCAGCGCACCGAGCTGTACCTCCGGTGGTCGCTCTACCTGATGGCGCTGATGCTGGTCCCGACCGCCCTGCTGGGCGTCGCCGCCAGTACCGAGCACGGCGACTCCGCCCCCGCCTTCCCCCAGGTCTCCGTCGTCATCGCCCTCGCCGCGACCGTCATGAACATCCGCGCGTACCGCTCCGCGCTGGACCACTACCTGAAGCGCCCGAGCGACCACCTGCGCCGGCTCGCCGCCGCCGGTGCGGTCGCCGTGGCGGGCAGCTGGGCGGTGCTGCTGTTCGGCCCGCACGCCGCGGACGTCCCGGACGCCCTGCCGCCCGGCACCGCGCTGTCCTCCTCCATGCTGGCCTCGGCCCTCGGCGCGGCGAGCGTCGGCCTGTCCGTCCGGGCCGCCTCGCTGGCCGCCGCCGGCGGTCTGGTGCTGGTGTTCCCCGCGTTCCTGCTGACCGGCATCGACGCGGCGACCTCCGCCGGTCTGGTGGTCGGGTCGCTGATCGTCATGGCGTTCATCGGTTCCAGCTGCCGCAGCTTCGCCTGGCTGCAGTCGGTGGTGTGGGAGCTGGACGCCGCCCGCGAGGCGCAGTCGCAGCTGGCGGTCGCCGAGGAGCGGCTGCGCTTCTCCCGCGACCTGCACGACGTGATGGGCCGCAACCTCACCACCATCGCGCTGAAGAGCGAGCTGGCCGTCCAGCTGGCCCGCCGGGGCCGTCCGGAGGCGTCCGCGGACCAGATGACCGAGGTGCAGCGGATCGCCCAGGAGTCCCAGCGCGAGGTGCGCGACGTGGTGCGCGGCTACCGGACGGCGGATCTGCACGCCGAGGCGATCGGGGCCCGCGCGGTGCTCCGGGCGGCGGACGTGGCCTGCGAGATCGATCTGGGCGACCAGGCGGACGGGCTGCCGCAGCAGGTGCAGTCGGTGCTGGGCTGGGTGATCCGCGAGGCGACCACCAACGTGCTGCGGCACAGCGAGGCGGCCCGCTGCACGATCCGGCTGCGCCTGGAGCCGGACCGCGTGGTGCTGGAGCTGGAGAACGACGGGGTGCCGGCGGTCCGGCTGCCGTCCCAGGGCGGCGGCACGGGTCTGCGCGGGCTGCGCGAGCGGCTGGCCGCGCACGACGGGGAGCTGGCGGTGCCCGACGCCGCACCGGGTAGCTTCAAGCTGCTCGCCACCGTCCCGGTGCCGTCGGCCTGACCCACCCGGCGCTGCGCCGGGCCGCCCCGGCGCCGACGAACCGAATCCGACCCGCCACCGCCCGGGAGGGCCCGATGACCGACACCGCCACCGTCCGCGTCCTGCTCGCCGACGACGAGCACCTGATCCGGGGCGCGATGGCCGCGCTGCTCTCCCTGGAGGAGGACATCACCGTGGTCGCCGAGGCGGCGTCCGGCCCGGAGGCGGTGGCGATGGCCAAGGCGCACCGTCCGGACATCGCGGTGCTGGACCTGCAGATGCCGGGGATGGACGGGATCGAGGTGGCGACCGAACTGCGGCTGCTGCTGCCGGACTGCCGCGCGATGATCGTCACCGGCCACGGCCGCCCGGGCTACCTCAAGCGGGCGCTGGAGGTGGGGGTGCGGGGCTTCCTGCCGAAGACGGTGTCGGCGGCGGACCTGGCCGGGATCATCCGGACGGTCCGGGCGGGCGGCCGGTACGTGGATCCGGAGCTGGCCGCGGACGCGATCAGTGCCGGCGAGACGCCGCTGACGCCGCGCGAGACGGACGTGCTGGAGCTGGCGGCGGACGGCACCTCGATCGCGGAGATCGCCGAGCGGGCGTCGCTCTCGCAGGGCACCGTCCGCAACTACCTCTCCTCGGCGGTCACCAAGCTGGGCGCCGAGAACCGCCACGCGGCGGTGCGGATCGCCCGCGAGCACGGCTGGATCTGAGACCCCGGGGGGTCCGCCGCCGCCGTGCCCGCGGGCGCGGGCGGGTCAGACCCAGCCGGTGCCGGTCAGCCGCTCGTACGCCTCGATGTACTTGGCGCGGCTCAGCTCGACGATCTCGTCGGGCAGGGCGGGCGGCGGCTCCTCGCTGGTGCGGTCCCAGCCGGAGGCGGGCGAGGTGAGCCAGTCGCGGATGAGCTGCTTGTCGAAGGACGGCTGCGCACGGCCGGGCTGCCACTGGTCGGCGGGCCAGTAGCGGGAGGAGTCGGGGGTGAGCACCTCGTCGCCGATGACGAGCTCGCCGTCGAGCAGGCCGAACTCGAACTTGGTGTCGGCGAGGATCAGGCCGCGCTCGCGGGCGATGTCCCGGGCCCGGGAGTAGACGTCGAGGGTGGTCCGGCGGAGCCGGGCGGCCAGCTCGGCGCCGATCCGGCGGGCGGTCTCCTCGTAGGGGACGTTCTCGTCGTGGTCGCCGACGTCGGCCTTGAGGGCCGGGGTGTAGATCGGGGCGGGCAGCTCGGAGCCGTCCTCCAGGCCCTCGGGCAGCGCGATGCCGCAGACGGTGCGGTCGGCCTTGTACTCGGCGAGGCCGGAGCCGGCCAGGTAGCCGCGGGCGACGCACTCGACGGGGATCATGTCGAGGCTGCGGCAGATCAGGGTGCGGCCCTTCCAGTCGGCGGGGGCGCCGGCCGGGACCTCGGTGGAGACGACGTGGTTGGGCACCAGGTCGGCGATCCGCTCGAACCACCACAGCGAGAGCTGGGTGAGGATGCGGCCCTTGTCGGGGATCTCGTTCGGCAGCACCCAGTCGTGGGCGGAGGTGCGGTCGCTGGCGACCATCACCAGGTCGCCCGACGCGGCGCGGTAGAGGTCGCGCACCTTGCCGGTGTGCAGGTGGACCAGGCCGGGTACCTGGACCGGCTCGGGCTTGGTGACAAATCCGCTCAAGGTCGTCTCAGTCCTCAGGGGTGGTTCGCGGGCGTGTGGGGCGCGAAAGGGGAGGTCACTGCCTCCGAGTCTTTCACGAACGCCCGCGGCCCCCTCCGACGCCCGCCGCTCAACCGCTCTTGCAGAGCCGGTCCAGCAGGTTGGCGGTGGCCTGCTGGATGCGGTCGTCGGTGTGCCCGGGCCGGTCGAGCGCCGGCGACCAGGCGAAGGTGCCGGAGGCGAAGACGTACGCGCCGCTGGGGGCCCGGTAGAGCGAGGTCTCCTGGTGGCGCAGCCGCCCCTGCGGGTCGAGGTACGGGGAGTGGGCGAGCAGGACCCGCTCGGTGTACTCGGGCAGCGCGACCTTCGGGTAGTAGCGGTCGGCCTCGCCGGCGACCAGCCCGGGCAGTTCGTCGCCCTCCTGAACGCCGGTGCCCTCCCAGAGCCAGTGCCCGGTGTGCCGGGCGACCAGCGGGACGGGCGCGGCGACCCGCCCGGAGTACTGCAGTCCGAGGAGGTGCTGCTCGGGCTCGCCGGCGTCGCGCCACAGGGCGCTGGCGGTGCCGGCGACCCCGGCGGCCGGGCTGCCGGCCGGGACCTTCCGGCGCTTGCGGCAGTTGAGCAGCCGGTCGGGCTCGCCGTTGGCGGCCGGGGAGAGCTCGACCCGCCAGTACATGGTGTTGGCGGAGAGGAAGACCAGTGAGGTGCCGCCGTCGCGGGCCCGTTCGGCGGCCCGGCGCATCGGCTCGGACCAGTACTCGTCGTGGCCGGGGAAGATCAGCGCGCGGTGCCGGGACGGGTCGACCAGTCCGGCGTGCAGGTCGGAGGCGGTGGCGTAGGAGAGGTCGTAGCCGTAGCGCTCGGCCCAGCGGACGAAGTCGTAGGCGTGGCCGACGTGCAGCGGCAGTCCGGCTCCGGCGTGCGGGCGGTCGAAGGAGACGGTCACGGCGGCGTCGGGTTCGCCGAGCAGCCGACCGGTGCCGTCCCAGGCGTGGTAGAGGCTGGCGCCGGTGCGGCCGTCCTCGGGGAAGAGGTTGTACGCCTGCCAGGTGACGTCGGGGATCACCAGGAGCAGTTCGGAGGTCTGCAGCCGGTCCTCGAAGTCCCGGACGGTGAACGGGATGTGGCTGCGGTGCAGCATGTCCGCGGTGGTGAGGACGGCGACGTAGGCTCCGGGCCGCCAGTGGGTGGGGATCTGCAGCCGCCAGGTGTGCCACCAGTGGTGGCAGGAGACGGTCCGCCCGGCGACCATCGGGGCGGGCTGCACCATCCCGGCGATCATCGGGCTGGACGTCATGTGGTGGGCGCCGTCGCCGCCGTAGTGGCCGATCCGGTAGACGTCGACGGTGAACTCGCGGGGCGGGTTGACGGTGACCCGGAAGTCGACCGAGCCGCCCGGGCGGACCACGCCGCCCGAGGCGAAGCCCTTGATCTGCTGGTCGACGTCGTTGGCGCCGCGCGGGGAGCCGACGGCGGAGCGGCTGCGGGCCGCGGCGGCCAGCGGCTGCTGTCCGGGGGCGTCCAGCGAGACGTACCAGGGGACGGCGCCGCCGGCGCCCTCCAGGTACTGATCGGGTCCGCGCAGCCAGGGCAGCGGGCCCTGCCCGAAGGGGTCGGAGACGCCGTGCGCGTACGTGCCGGACTCCCAGCGGCGGTTGAGTTCCGTCCCCACACGCCCCTCCCAGAGGCCCTCCGCCGGGATGGCACGTGCCTCCCGGATGTGCGTGCGGACTAATACACCACACCGTGCTGGCGCTGCGTCACTCAACGGTGGCAACTCGTGGCGGCCGCTCCCCCGGGCGAACCGGAACACGGCCTCCGGCCTGCGAAGACCTGGCGGGGGCCGGCGAACCGGGGGCGCGAGCGGGGGTGGCGAGCGCCCTCCGGCCGGGTCCGCGGGGCGGCCCGGCCGCGCCGGTCAGAGCCGCACGGGCTTCTCCAGCCGGACGTCCGCGGCGTCCAGCCAGGCGCGCAGCGGCCCGTCGTCGCCCTGCTCGACGGCGTCGGCGACCGGGCCGGAGAGGTCGCCGCGCCGCACGCCGCCGAGGACCAGCACCGGCCCGTCCAGCCAGTCCAGGCCGGGGGTGGCGCCGGCGGTGTCGACGGCGGCACAGCAGACCATCGCGGTGACGTGGTCGACCAGGACGTCCCGGCCGGTGCGGGCGGGCTCCAGCAGCGGGGCGGGGGCGGTGCTGCGGGCCAGTTCGGCGGTGAGTGCGGCGGCCAGCTGCTCGCCGTCGTCCTCGGCGAGCCGGGCGAGCAGCCGGGTCAGGGTGGGGGCGCCGGGGCGGGACTGCGGGGCCCGCCGGTCCAGGGCGCTCTGCAGGGCCGCGGCGCGGGCCCGCCAGCCGGCGTCGACCACCTCGGCGGGGTAGTCGGCCCAGTCGAGCTCGTGCCAGCCGCCGGCGTCGGGGCGGCCGAAGAACAGGTCGGCGGCGAGCAGCGAGACGGCCCGGTCGACCTCGCCGGGCTCCTCCAGCAGGTCGCAGGCCGGGCGGTCGCCGAGCCGGGTGCCGTAGCCGTCGGCGAGCCGGTCGCGGCGGGACAGCTCGGTGAGGGCGGAGACCACCCCGGCGTTGAGGTGGGCGGGCAGCCGGCCGAGCCGCCAGGCGGGCAGGGCGACCCGGGTGAGCAGCCGGTCCCAGCCGGCGTAGGCGAGGCCGACCTGCTCCTGGGCGGCGATCCGCAGGCCGTAGTCGACCGTCCTGGCCTGCTCGGAGGCCCAGCCGGCGACGGCCCGTTCGAGTTCGGCGGAGTGCTCGCGGCAGGCGGACAGCAGCCGGCGGGTGATCCGGTCGACCAGGGCGGCCGGACCGCGGCGGGGCGGGCGCGGGGCGGCGACCGCCCCGACCGGGGCGCCGGTGGTGCCGCCGGTGTCCAGGCTGGCGTCGAGGCTGCGCAGGAAGCGGCGGGCGGCGGCGATCTCGGGGTCGGCGGCGGCGGCCGTCCCGGCGAGCACCGGGGCGAGCAGGGCGCGCAGCTCGCCGGCCCGCATCCACCAGAGGAACGGCGAGCCGATCACCAGGACGGGGGCGGGCTGCTCGGTGTGCGGGCGGTGGCCCGGGGGCGCGGGCACGTCCTCCAGCCAGCTGTCGCAGTCCGGGGTGAGGGCGACGGCGGAGGGCGCGGGGACCTCCAGGCGGTCGGCCAGCTCGTCGATCATCCGGTAGAGCTCGGGCGCCTCGGCCCGCCCCAGCGGCACGACCGGGGTCTGCGGCGGGACGGCCCTGCGGTGCGCCCGGACGACCTGCCGGGCGAGCAGCAGGGTGGCGGCGGCGACCGCGCAGACCGTCCAGCGGACGGCGTCCCAGGCGGAGGCGTCGGGGGCGCCGGGCGCGCCGATGCGTCCGGTGAGCCGGCCGGCCAGCAGCACCACCGCGGTGGCGGCGGGCAGCGCGGCGAGGGCCAGGGCACGGCCCCGGATCCGCAGGACCGCCTGGGCATGAGCGCGCGCGGTGTCGACAGCGGCCATACGGTGCGGCACCCCCTTCGGAGCCCCCAGATACCCGGCGATGGGCCTGAACCGGCTCGAAACGATCAGTTCCGACCGGGAATCGGCGGCGTCCGATCCCGGTAGTGCATGCTGCGTGGCGCTTCTGACAGTTCTGACGCCCGCGTACGGGTGGGTGTTCCGGATCGCCCCGGTTACCACTCGTCCCGGTGACGCCGCCCGCATTCCGGACGTCCGCATCCGGACCCCGTGCATGGGCAGCCCGGCGTGCAGCGCTGCGGCCGGACGCTGTCCAGCATCCCCCCGTGCGTCCGCCGCCACCCGGCGGCGGGCACGACGGCCCGACCCGTCACCCTGCGATCCAGCGCACCATAAGGCCGGGGGCGCGGTTACGTCAGCCGGATGCGGGCGGTATCACTCGATGGGTTGATTCCGGCCGCCGAACGGCGCGTCGGCCACCCGGCCCGCTCCGACCGTGGAAACGCCGCGGGGCGCTGTGCCATGGGAGTGTCCTCCCGGCACAGCGCCCCGAACGGGTGTTCCCCGGGCGCCGCCGGCGGCCGCGCCCGGACGACCGGCCTAGGCCCCGCCTAGCTGGCGGCGGCCTTCGCCGCGATGTCGGTGCGGTGCTGGCCGCCCTTGAGCGAGATCCGGCCGACCGCCGCGTAGGCGCGGGTCCGGGCCTCGGCCAGGTCGGCGCCGCCCGCGGTCACGGACAGCACCCGGCCGCCGGCGCTCAGCACCTCGCCGTCCTCGCCCGTCCTGGTGCCGGCGTGCAGCACGTACGCGGCGCCGTCGGCCTCGGCCTCGGCCAGGCCCTCGATCGGGTCGCCGGTGCGCGGCGCCGCCGGGTAGCCCTCGGAGGCGATCACCACGGTGACCGCGGCGCCCTCGTCCCAGCGCAGCGGCTCCAGCTGGCCGAGCGTGCCGGTGGCGGCGGCGTGCAGCACGCCGGCCAGCGGGGTGCGCAGCCGGGCCAGCACGACCTGGGTCTCCGGGTCGCCGAAGCGGGCGTTGAACTCGATCACCCGGGTGCCGCGCGAGGTGAGCGCGAGACCGGCGTAGAGCAGGCCGGAGAAGGGGGTGCCGCGGCGGCGCAGCTCGTCCACGGTCGGCTGCAGCACGGTGTCCAGGACCTCCTGGACCAGGCCCTCGGGGGCCCAGGGCAGCGGCGAGTACGCGCCCATGCCGCCGGTGTTCGGGCCCTCGTCGCCGTCCAGCGCGCGCTTGAAGTCCTGTGCGGGCTGCAGCGGGAGCACGGTGGTGCCGTCGGTGACGGCGAACAGCGAGACCTCGGGGCCGTCCAGGTACTCCTCGATGACCACGCGGTCGCAGGAGGCGGCGTGGTCCAGCGCGGCCGCGCGGTCGGAGGTGACCACGACGCCCTTGCCGGCCGCCAGGCCGTCGTCCTTGACCACGTACGGGGCGCCGAAGGCGTCCAGCGCCTCGGCGGCCTCGGCGGCGTCGGTGCAGACGTAGGAGCGGGCGGTCGGGACGCCGGCGCCGGCCATGACGTCCTTGGCGAAGGCCTTGGAGCCCTCCAGCTGCGCGGCCTCGGCGGACGGGCCGAAGACCGGGATGCCGGCCGCGCGCACGGCGTCGGCGACGCCCGCGACCAGCGGGGCCTCCGGGCCGACCACGACCAGCTCGGCGCCGAGCTGCCGGGCGAGCGCCGCGACCTGCGCGCCGTCCAGCTGGTCGACCGGGTGGACCGTCGCCACCTGCGCGATCCCGGCGTTGCCCGGGGCGCAGTGCAGCTCGGTGACGGCGGGATCTTGGGACAGAGAGCGGCACAGGGCGTGTTCGCGGGCGCCGCCGCCGATGACGAGGACCTTCACGCTTGGCAAGGGTAGCCGGTGGCCGGTTCGCGCTGCTCGCCGGTCCACGGGGTGACATGGTGGGAAGCTCCAGACCTCGCACCCGTACGGGGCATCTACTTGGAGGAACCTACGAGCCGACGGCCTCCGGGCGGGGCGCAGGGTGCCCGGGTCAGAACGGCGGGTCACCGGGGGCTCGCTCGGACGGGTGAAATCCCGCCGGCCGCCGCAACCCGCTCACCTCGGCATCCGGTGGCGGATTCCGGTAACGATCATTGGCGAAGCGCCCCCACGGTCAGCCATTTGGCGGTAAGAAGTGCTGTTGGACAAGTCCCGGCACCCCGCCGGTACGCGAACCTACGGGTGCCCACACTCACCCGTGGGCGTCGTACGTCCGATGCGTCGCCTAAAGTTTCACGGTCCGTCGGACCGAGGAGGCACCCGCGCGACGCACCGTCAGTCCGGGGCCGGTCCAGCCAGGCCGGGTCCGGTGGCAAGACCGCAGCAGTCCGCCCGCCACAGGGAGCCCCACAGGTGAGCCAGCCGGAAATGCAGCCCGAGGAGAGTCCCTGGGGCAAGGAGGTCGGCGAGGAGGACCAGCCCGCCGCCGTCGCCGCCGCGGGCCGGGCGTCCACCCGCCGCCGTACCGACCTGAGCGCACGCCAGTTCCCGCTCGGGGACTGGGGCGAGCCCGCCGAACGGCTGGAGGAGCTCTACCGCTGGTCCGAGGAGCGGGCGGTGGAGGCCATCGACTGGTACCGCCGCGACCGGATCTGGAAGCGCCGCTGGGCCCGGCTGCTGCGCTTCGGCGCGGCCGGCTTCGCGGTCGGCGGGGTGACCGCCCCGCTGGTCGACCTGACCGGCACCGTCGTGCACGCCACCAGCTGGGGGTACGTCGGCCTGGCGCTCTCCGCCGCCTGCTTCGGCGCGGACCGGGTGTTCGGCCTCACCTCCGGCTGGATGCGGGACGTCTCCACCGCGCAGGCACTGCAACGCCGCCTGGAGGCCTTCCAGTTCGACTGGGCCTCGGAGTGCGTGCGCGAGGTGCTCGGCCCCACCGAGGGCACCGCGGGCGAGGCCGCCGAGCGCTGCCTGGGCGTGCTGCGGCGGTTCTGCGAGGACGTCTCGGACATGGTCCGCAGCGAGACCTCGGAGTGGATGCTGGAGTTCCGCGCCGGGATGACCCAGCTGCCCACCCAGACGCCGGGCACCTGGGGCGGGCGCACCGAGACCGGGGTCGGCGCCCAGGTGCGGATCCTGCCGCCGCCGGGCACCCGGCCCACCATGCCGCGCCAGCGCCCGCCGGAGGGCCCGCTCCGCTGAGCCCGCTGTACTGAGCCCGCTGGGCCGGGCCCGTCCGGCGGTCCGGGGTCCCGCGGCGCCCGGCCGGTCGCCGGGGGCGGCCGGGCCGGGTCGTGCGGTCGGGGCCGGACGTCAGGCGAAGACCACCATCGAGCCCTGGCTCAGGCTGCGGGTCCCCGCCGCCCAGAGGCCGGCCCAGGCGTGCCGCTCGCGGGCGAAGGGGTGCAGGTCGTCCAGCGGCGGCCCGAACGGCTGCTCCAGACCGGTCGGCCCGAGCGGCCTGGTCGGGGCCGGCGGGTTCGCCGGGTCGATGCCGATCGCCGGTGCCACCGCCTGCAGTTCGCGCAGCAGCCCGAAGCTGGAGCCCAGCGGGCCGCCCGAGGCGAGCAGGGTGTCGTCCACCAGCGGCACCGCGAACTCGATCGGCACGTACGCGCCCGCGTGGTCGAAGTGCCAGACCAGATGGGACTGCTCGGCGGTGCTCTCGAACATCTCCAGCAGCTGCTCGTAGTCGCCGCCGAGCGCGTCGACCGGGGTGATGTCCAGCCCGGTGAGGCCCAACAGGTAGGCGCGGCGCAGGAGGTGCAGCGAGTCGTAGTCGAACCCGGCTATCGGCTCGACCGCCCCGCTGAGCCCCGGTACGAACTGGTACACCGGCACCTCGGGCAAGCCGCGGGCGGCCAGGGCCTCGTTGTACAGCGCGAGGTCGTCCCGGAACGGGTTGTCGGGGCTGTGGGTCAGCACGTCCACCAGCGGGACGAGCCAGAGGTCGCAGGCCATGGGCCGGCTCTTCCTCTCAGGCGGCGGGGATCGCCCCCGCGCGGGCGGGCGACGGACGGTCGGGGTCGGCTCCGGGCCGGGCGGTCGGGCACTGCGACGACCGGCCGGGGCGACGATCGCCCACCCTACCGGCCCGGAGTGCCGTACGGGTCGGGCCGAGCCCCTGGTCCGGGCTCGGCGACGGGGTCGGCCGGCCGGCCCGCGAAGCGCCCGAACGGGACGGAGCGCGGCTGCGGCACCAGCCCGAGGCCCAGCCCGAACGTGGTGCTCCGCCGCAGCTCCGGGTACCCGCCCCGGCGCGCATCGGCGCGCGCCTCCCCGGCGGCCGCCCCGCGCTCCGTCCCGTCGCCCTCCCGGACGGGCCCGGCGGCGGTCGGTTCGGTCGGCACGGTCGGCACGGGCAGTTCGGCGGGCGGCACGGGCGGTTCTGTCGGCACAGGCACGGGCGGTTCGGCACCCGGGGCGGCCGGTTCGGCCGTGGTCACCGGTTCAGCGGCCGGGGCGGGCGGTTCGGTGAGCAGCGGCAGGACGCCCACCGACTCCAGCGGCTCCCCCGAGAGCTCGGCCAGCAGCTGCGCGGTGAACAGGTTGTACTCGTCCAGGATCCGCTTCGCGGTCGCCGCGTCCCGCGCCTCGATCGCGTCCACGAGGTCGAGGTGCCCGGTCCAGCAGACCCCCGCCAGCGGCATCGCGCGCAGCAGCGGCGCGGCGTACATCCAGGACTGCACCCGCAGCCAGTCCAGGTGGTCGGCGATCCGGCGGTTGCCGGTCAGCCCGGCGACCCCCTGCCAGAACCGCCGGTCGCAGCCCACCATCACGTCCAGGTTGCCCGCCCGGGCGGCCCGGACCGCCGCGTCGGCGCGGCGGCGCAGCGAGGGCAGCCGGGTGGCGTCCGGCAGCTCCGGGCGCAGGGTGAGCTGGCGGAAGAAGGCGTCGGTGATCAGGACCCGGGTCTCGAAGATCTCCAGGAAGTCGTCCCAGCCGAACTCGGGCACCGTGAAGCCGCGGTGGTGCTCGGCCCGGAGCAGGCCCTGGGCGGCGAGGTCGACCAGCGCCTCGCGGGCGGGGGTCGCGGAGACGCCGTACAGCTCGGCGATCTCCTTCACGGTGAAGTTGCGGCCCGCGGCCAGTCGCCCGGCCATCATCTCCTCGCGCAGCGCCCCGGCGATCTGCTCGCGCAGGCTGTTGCGCTGGATGACGGGGCGGGTGCCGCCTGCGCCGGTGCCGGACATGCGCGCGACCTCCTCGGGCTGGCTGGGCCGGCCTGGTCCCGGCCGAAAACACGACGGCGGCTCATCTTCTCAAACCAGGCCTTGGTGCAGACCAGGGCGAGAGAAGAATCACCGTCGCCGACCTCGGCCGGCCGCCGCGGATCAGCGCTGGGCGGGCACCGGAATGCCCAGCAGGCGGTCGCGCAGCACCGGGAACTCTTCGCGGGCCTTCGCCACCTCGGCCGGGTCGAACTCCACGCTGAGCACCTCCTCGCCCGCCCCCGCCGCGGCCAGCACCCGGCCCCACGGGTCGACCACCAGGCTGTGCCCGGCCTGCTCGACCCCGCCGTGCGTCCCCGCGGTGTTGCAGGCCAGTACGTACGCCTGCTCCTCCACCGCGCGGGCCCGGGCCAGCAGCGTCCAGTGCTCGCGCCGCCGCTCCGGCCAGGCCGCCGGGACGACCAGCAGCTGCGCGCCGGCGTCCAGCAGGGCCCGGAACAGCTCGGGGAACCGCAGGTCGTAGCAGGTGGCCAGGCCCAGCGTGCCGAAGTCGGTGGCCGCCGTGACGATCTCCCGGCCGGCGCCCATCACCACCGCCTCGCCGCTGTCGAAGCCGAAGCGGTGGATCTTGCGGTAGGTGTGCACCAGCTCGCCGTCCGGGGCGAACAGCAGCGAGGTGTTGTAGATCGGCCCGTCCGGGTCGCGCTCCACGATCGAGCCGGCGTGCAGCCAGACCCCGGCGGCCTTCGCGGCGGCCGCCATGGCGTCGGAGGTCGGCCCGTCCAGCGCCTCGGCGCCGTCCGACCAGAGGTCGTACGCGAAACCGCCGAGCGGCCAGAGCTCCGGCAGGACCACCAGGTCGGCGCCCTGCTGGGCCCGTACCAGCGCGGCTGCGCGGGCCCTGCGCTCGGCCGGCGGCTCGGTGTCGGAGACCGCGAGTTGGATCAATGAAGCGCGCACAGTACCACCGTCCACGGCAAGAGTCCTACGATCGTCACCCGAAAGCGCTGCCCTGCTCTCATCGGGCAGCGTAACGTGCGACTAGCGCATCCGCCCGGAAGCCGGACCCGCCCGGCCTCCCCCCAGCCTGGGCGGTGCGGCAAGGCAGCTGACGGAGGGCCGGAGATTCCCGTGACGGACAACCAGACCGTGCAGGCGTACACGGACGCGTGGACGCAGTCGATCGAGGCGATATCCGAGCTGGTCGCCGCCCTGCCCGCAGACGCCTGGAACCGGGCGACCGAGTGCCCGGGCTGGTCGGTGCGGGACGTCGTCTCGCACGTCATCGCCTGCGAGTCCGAGCTGTTGGGCGACCCCCGCCCGATCCACTCCCTCCCCCGCGACCTGCGCCACGTCACCACCGAGTTCGCCCGGTACATCGAGCTGCCGGTCGACAAGCGTCGCTGCCACACCGCGCCCGAGATGACCGGCGAGCTGGAGTACACGATCATCCGCCGCTCCCGGGCGCTGCGGAACGCCAAGTACACCCCGAACGAGCCGGTCCGCTGGCCGGCCGGCCCGCAGTCCCGCGACATGCCGTACCACGAGCTGCTGCGCACCCGGGTCTTCGACGTCTGGGTACACGAGCAGGACCTGCGCCGCGCCCTCGGGGCGCCGGGAAACCTGGACTCGCCGGCCGGGGCGGTCGTCCGCGACGTGCTGATCTCCGCGCTGCCGAAGGTGGTCGCCCGCCAGGCGGGGGCGCCGGCCGGGACGACGGTGGTGGTGGACGTGACCGGGCCGCTGGAGTTCCTGCGGACCGTCCGGGTCGACGCGGACGGCCGGGGCAGTGTGGACGAGTCCATCAGCCTGGCGCCCGACGTGCAGTTCACCCTCGACTGGGAGACCTACCTCCGGCTGGCCTGCGGGCGCGGCCGCCCGGGTCCGGTCCGGATCGAGGGCGACGAGGAGCTGGCCGCCCGGGTGCTCGCCAACTTCTCGGTCACGCCCTGAGTGGTCCCTCCCCCGGCGGGCCGCCCTGAGCGGTCCCGCCCCGAGCGCCGCCCCGGACGGTCCCGCCCCCGGCGGCCCGGCCGGCGGCGGTCGGCCCGCCGTCAGCCGGCTGCGGGCACCTTCCGGCGCAGCCCGAGGATCATCGCCGTGCCGAGCGCCATCGGCACGTACTGCCAGCAGAACGCCCAGCGGTAGGCGTCGGCGGAGTAGCCGCCGGCGCCGCCGCCCGTGGTGAGCAGGTCGAGCAGCACGCCGATGCCGAACAGGGTGATCATCGTGCCGATGAAGCCGCCCATGTTGGCGATCCCGGAGGCGGTGCCCAGCCGTTCGGCGGGGTTGTGCGAGCGGGCGTAGTCCAGGCCGACCAGGGAGGCCGGGCCGTTGCTGCCCATCACCAGGATGACGGCGACCAGCAGCCAGAGCGGCGGGCGGCCGCCGGGCCAGGCCAGGACGAGGGTCCAGACGGCCGTGGTGACGGCGATGACGGTGAGCACGATCGGCATCCGGGCCCGGGCCCCGCGCGAGAGCAGCCGCCCGAAGAGCAGGCCGAAGGCCATGTTGCTGAAGACCAGCAGGGTGAGCAGCCCGCCCGCCTCGGCCCGCTCCAGGCCCTGCGCCTCGACCAGGTAGGGCAGGCCCCAGAGCAGGCCGAAGGCGTTGCCGGGGAACTGCGTGGTGAAGTGCACCCAGAGGCCGAGCCGGGTGCCGGGCTCACGCCAGGCGTCGCGGATCTGCCGGCCGACCGCGGGCCGGGGCCCGCCGCCTGCGGCGAGCGGGACGGCGCCGGGCGGGGCCTCCCGCAGCAGCAGCGCGACCAGGGCGAAGACGGCGGCGCCGAGCAGCGCGATGGCGGTGAAGGTGGGCGTCCAGCCCTGGCTGTGCAGGGCCTGGGTGAGCACCACGGTGGTGACCAGGTTGCCGCCCATCCCGGCCAGGCCGGTGAGCTGGGCCACCAGCGGGTTGCGGGCCGCGGGGAACCAGCGGGCGGCGATCCGCAGCACGCTGATGAAGCTCATCGCGTCGCCGCAGCCGAGCACCGCGCGGGAGACCAGCGCCGGGGCGAAGTCGGCGGAGAAGGCGAAGGCCAGCTGGCCGGTGGAGAGCAGCAGCACGCCGAGGAGCAGCACCCGGCGGGGCCCGAAGCGGTCGACCAGCAGGCCGACCGGGATCTGCATGGCCGCGTAGACCAGCACCTGCAGGATGGAGAAGGTGGAGAGCGCGGAGGCGCCGATGCCGAAGCGGTCGGCGGCGTCCAGCCCGGCGACCCCGAGGCTGGTCCGGTGGGTGACGGCGAGGACGTAGACGGTGACGCCGATGGACCAGGCGAACCAGGCGGCCCGTCCCCCGGGTGGCACCGGCGCCGCGGACGGCACGGGCACGACCGGTGCGGCGGCCACGGGTGCAGCCACGGGTGGGGCGCCGGCACCGGGCGCGGCGGCGGGACCGGGGACGGCGAGCGGGCGGGCGGAACTGGCGGGGTCCACGGTCATAGTGGCCCCAGATTAGTCATCCCATCATTCGATGCCTACGCAGGGGTCACAGCGGATCGGACACGAAGCACCTGTTTCAGCCACGCACCGTCCAGGACACCGACCGGGTCATGAAGCGGTCCCGGAACACCTCGTCCCGCACCCAGTCCGTGGTGTCCCGCACGGTGGCCGTCACCGTGGCGCTCTGCCCGGGCGCCAACGCCAGCAGCGCGGTGTCCAGCCAGGTGCGGTCGGACGCCTGCGGCTCCACCGGGACGCCGTCCACGTGCCACTCCACCCGCAGCTGCCGGGGACCGGCCAGCGGCAGCGGCCTGACCTCCAGTTTGGGCCGCCCCTCCACCTCGCCGGGCGGCGGCTCCGGGGCGTCGGACGGGCGGATCCGGCGGTAGATCTCCTCGATGATCGCCTCCCGCGAGGGCAGGTTGTACGCCCCGCCGAGCGTACGCATCACCGAGTCCGGAGTGGGCCGGTAGACGCCGTTGGCGCTGCGGTACGCCCCGACCGTCCCGGCACCGTCGGGCGACTCGGCGCCCAGCCAGCGCCACCACTTCACCTGCTTGCGGATCATCTCCTCGGCGTTCTCGGTGGCCAGGTTGGGGTAGTCGGCGTCGTCCGGGGCGCTGTCGTACTCGTCGCCGAGGTCGCCGACGGTGTGCCCTATCTCGTGCTGGATGATCCGCCCGGCGTCCGGGCTGCCGCCGGCCAGCGTGGTCACCCCGGTGCCCCCGGCCCCGCCGTACTCGGTGGAGTTGGCGAGCGCGATCAGGTACTGCGGGCCCTCGCCCTCCCCGGCGTACCGGGCGGCGGCGTCCTCGTCGGCGCAGAGCAGCCGGGCGGTGCCCTCGCACCAGAAGTGCATGCCCAGCGGGGTCGCCGCGTGCCGGCTGCGGCTCTCCGTCTCGGCGATGCCGGAGACCGGGGAGACCACCTCGACCCGCCTTATGTTGAAGAAGCCCTGGTAGCTGCGGAACGGCTCGATCTCCATCAGCGCCCGCCAGGCCCGGTCGGCCTGTTCCCGGAACACGTCCTGCTCCTGGACGGTGTAGCCGTCGCCGAGCAGCACCAGGGTGATCCGGTTGGACGGGTCCCCGCTGCGCCGTATGTCGACGGTCGGGGCCGTCCCGGCGACCCGCAGGTCCGCCTGCCGGACGGTGTGCGGGGGCACCGCCCGGTCCGCGGGCGCCCCCGGCCCGATCACTCCGAACGGCGCCGGCCCGGCCAGTTCCAGGGCGGCCGGCAGTACGGCGGTGGACACCAGCACAAGGGCGGCCAGGCTCCGGAGGAGCCGGCCGGGTCGGCCAGACGTCATTGCGGTACGTCCTCGGCGATCCGGTCACCCGGCGGTGGCCGGGCGGTGGACGCGAAGACGTACCCGGGCCGGCCGCCCTCCCCCACCGGCCACCGAAAAAGTCACCGAGCTGGCCGAACGTCCATGACCATCCCAGTCATACCTATGAGTCCGATCAGGTGGCGGCGCCCGGCCGCCCGTAACCCCGGTACGCCCCCGAACGGCCCGCCCGGGGCCCGAACCGCCCCGAACCGGCCGTTCCGCCCGCGACCTGCACTCCCGCCCGCGATCAGCCCTTCCGGCCGGCGTGCAGCACCGCGTGCGCACCGAGGCCCAGCAGCAGGCCCCAGAAGGCCGAACCGATGCCGAACAGGCTCATCCCGGAGGCAGTGGACAGGAAGGTCACCACCGCGGCGTCCCGCCCGCGCTCCTCGGCGACCGCGGCGGCCAGACTGCCCTGCAGCGAGGCCAGCAGCGCCACCCCGGCGATCACCGCGACCAGTTCCGCCGGCAGCCCGGTGAACAGCGCCACCAGCAGCCCGCTGAAGCTGCCCACCAGCAGGTACAGCACGCCCGCCGACATGCCCGCCGGGTAGCGGCGGCGCGGATCGGGGTGGCTCTCCGGACCCGCGCAGATCGCCGCGGTGATCGCGGCGAGGTTGATCCCCGGCGAGCCGAAGGGCGCCAGCAGGACGGAGACCCCGCCGGTCGCCCCGATCACCAGCCGGTCGTCCGGACGGTAGCCGAAGGCCCGCATCACCCCCAGGCCCGGCGCGTTCTGGGAGGCCAGCGCGACGATGGTGAGCGGCAGCCCCAGCCCGACCAGGGCCGACCAGGAGAGCGCCGGCGCCGTCCAGACCGGCCGGGTCGGGCCGCCCCCGCCGAACTCCAGCGGGAGTCCGACGGTGGCCGCCGCCAGCACCCCGCCGACCAGCAGCGCGACCGGCACGGCGTACCGCGGCGCCCCGCGCTTGGCCAGCAGGAAGGCCGCGAACGCGCCCAGCACCAGGACGGGCGCACCCTTCACCGCACCGAAGATGCCCGCCCCGAAGGAGAACAGGATGCCCGCGAGCATCGCGTTGACGATCCCGGCCGGGATCGCCGCGACCAGCCGCCCGAACAGCCCGGTGATCCCGAACAGCGCCACCACCAGGCCGCTCACCAGGAAGGCCCCGACCGCCTCCCGGTAGGGGTACTCGCCCAGGCTGGTGACCAGCAGCGCCGCCCCCGGAGTCGACCAGGCGGTGATCACCGGCGTCCTGGTCCACCAGCTCAGCAGCAGGCAGGTCAGTCCGCTGCCCACCGAGACCGCCCAGATCCAGGAGGCCGTCTGCGCCGGGTCCAGACGCCCGGCCGCCGCCGCCGCGAGCACCACCACCAGCGGCCCGGAGAACGACACCACGATGCAGACCAGCCCGGCCAACAGCGCGGGTACCGAGACGTCCCGGCGCAGCGAGCGCCGCGCCTCCCCCGGGCCGGTCCGATCCTCCGCCGAACGGGCTATCAGCTCCTCTGCCATCCCGGCAGTATCCCGGAGCGGCCCCCGCCGCGGGGCTGCTCGCGCAGACCGGCGCCGACACCCCGAACGGCTTCCTGGCCTGGTCCGCCGCCGCGTTCGGCGCCCTGGGCGCGGGCGTCCTGCTGTCCGTGCGCCGGCTGCGTCCGCAGCGCTGAGGCGCGGCGGCCGCGAACGGCGGGGCCGTTCCTCCCCCGGTGGTGGGGAGGAACGGCCCCGCTGCGTGCGCGCCGGGGAAGGGGCGCGGCTCAGGTGCGGAACGGCCCGGTGACCTCGTAGGTGATGCCGCCGGAGGAGCTGCCGCTGGTGCCCCGCTGGCTGGAGAAGTAGAGGCGGGTGCCGTCCGGGGAGAACGCCGGGCCGGTGATCTCCGAGGAGGACTGCCCGGTGATCCGCAGGAACGGCGCGACGATGTCGTTCGGGGTGATGATGCAGATCTCCATGTTGCCGCCGTCCTCGGCCACGTAGAGATCGCCGTAGCTGGAGCCGGTGACGTTGTCGACGCCGGTCAGCGGGGCGGTGCCGGGGCTGACGAGCGAGTCGTCGTAGGCCAGCTCGTAGGTGCCGGCCGCCAGGTTGACCTGCCAGACCCGGTTGTCGCCCTTGGTGGTGAACCACACCGTGTCGTTGGCGTAGTGGCAGCCCTCGCCGCCGTTGAAGCGCTTCGCGCCGGAGACCTGGTCCCGGGTCACGGTCGGGGAGCCGTCCGGGTCCGGGACGGTGCCCCAGGTGAAGGTGCCGGAGGTGCCGGAGCCGGCCTTCAGGACCTGCAGGGTGCCGGCCGACAGGTTGCCCCAGGTGGTCGGGACGAACCGGTAGAAGCAGCCGTTGCTCTCGTCCTCGGTCAGGTAGACCACCTGCCGGACCGGGTCCGCGGCGGCCGCCTCGTGCTTGAACCTGCCCATCGCGTCGCGCCGGACGGCCGCGTTCACGCCGTACGGGTCGGCCTCGTAGACGTAGCCGAGGCCGACCTCCTCGCAGGAGAGCCAGGTGTTCCACGGGGTCTTGCCGCCCGCGCAGTTCTGCCGGGTGTTGGAGAGGATCCGGTGGGCGCCGGTGACGGTGCCCGAGGAGTTGAAGCGGACGGCGCTCGCACCGCCGCCGGGGTTGATCTCCGAGTTCGAGACGTAGATCCAGCCCGTCCCGTCGGTGTAGCAGGCCCCGCCGTCGGGGGCGTTGTGCCAGGTGTACGAGGTGCCGGAGACCAGCTGGCCGGAGCGGGCGATCACCCGGCTGGTGAAGCCGCCGGGCAGCTGGATCCCGTTGGCGTCGGCCGCCAGCAGCGAGCCGTACGGGCTGGGTCCGTTCTGGGCGGGCGCCGCGTAGGCCGCGCCCGGCATCAGGGTGCCGCCGAAGGCGGCGGCGGAGGCGCCGACGACGGCACCGCGCAGGAAGGTACGTCTTTCCACGCTGACTCCATGGGGACGTGGGGGTCCACCACCCGGCCGGGTGGTGGATCGCGCCCCGGAAGGCTAGGGAGCGGGGGTGGACGGACCGGCAACGAGCGGTGAACGGCCGCCCCGACCGGCGGGAACAACGTTGTTCACCGTTCACACACCGTTCGACTGCACAGCGTCACCATGCGGAGGGTCCGGACGCGAAGCGGCCCGCCCCGCCGGGGGTACCGGCGGGGCGGGCCGTGCGGGGCGTCGGATCAGCCCCAGGTGATCAGCCGCTTGGGCCGCTCCAGCAGCGCGGCGACGTCCGCCAGCACCTTGGAGCCGAGCTCCCCGTCCACCAGGCGGTGGTCGAAGGAGAGGGCCAGCGTGGTCACCTGACGCGGGACCACCTTGCCCTTGTGCACCCACGGCAGCTCCCGGACCGCGCCGAAGGCCAGGATGGCGGCCTCGCCCGGGTTGAGGATCGGGGTGCCGGTGTCGACGCCGAAGACGCCGACGTTGGTGATGGTGACCGTGCCGCCCTGCATGTCGGCCGGCGAGGTCTTGCCCTGGCGGGCGGTGTCGATCAGCTCGCCCAGCGAGGCCGCCAGCCCGGAGAGGGTCTTGGCGCCGGCGTCCTTGATGTTGGGCACGATCAGGCCGCGCGGGGTGGCCGCGGCGATGCCGAGGTTCACCTGGCCCCGGATCACGATCTCCTGGGCCGCCTCGTCCCACTGGGCGTTGATCTCGGGGTGCCGCTTGATCGCGGTGAGCAGCGCCTTGGCGACCAGCAGCAGCGGGCTGACCCGGACGTCCCGGCCCAGCTCGCCGCTCTCCTTGAGCCGGCGGACGAACTTCATCGTCCGGGTCACGTCGACCTGGACGAACTCGGTGACGTGCGGAGCGGTGAAGGCCGAGGCCACCATCGCCTGCGCGGTCGCCTTGCGGACGCCCTTGATCGGCACCCGCACGTCGCCGGAGGCACCCACCGGGGCCTGCTCGACCGGGGCGGCCGCGACCGGCTCCACGACCGGCACGACCACGGGCGCGGCCGGAGCCGGAGCCGCGGCCGCCGAGGCGTACGCGTGCACGTCCTCGCGGGTGACCACGCCGCCGGGGCCGGTCGGGGTGACCGACCGCAGGTCGACGCCGAGGTCCTTGGCGAGCTTGCGCACCGGCGGCTTGGCCAGCGGGCGCTCCCCGGCCGGCTGCTCCGGCAGCACGGTCTGCGCGGGCTGCACCGGGGCCGGGGCGACCGGCACGGCGACTGGGGCCGGGGCGACGACCGTGGTGGTCGTGGTCGTGGTCGTGGTCCGGCGGGCCCGGCGCTGGGTGCCGCCGGTCCGCGGGCCGTAGCCGACCAGCACCGCGCGGCGCTCCCCCTCGGCCGGCTCGGCCTCGACGGGGGCCGGGGCCGGGGCCGCCGGGGCGGGCGCGGCGGCGACCGGGGCCGCGGCGGGTGCCGCACCGGCGACGGCGACCGAGATGATCGCTGTGCCGACGTCGACCGTCGCCCCCTCGGGGAAGAACAGCTGCTCGACGACGCCGTTGAACGGGATCGGCAGCTCCACGGCGGCCTTGGCGGTCTCGACCTCGCAGACGACCTGGCCGTCCGTCACGGTGTCACCGGGCTTGACGTACCAGCTGAGGATCTCGGCCTCGGTGAGGCCCTCGCCGACGTCGGGCATCTTGAACTCGCGGAGCGAGCGAACTTCGGTGGTCATCTGCGCTCCTCCGGTTCAGTAGGCGAGCGCGCGGTCGACGGCGTCGAGCACGCGGTCCAGGTCCGGCAGGAAGGCTTCCTCCACGCGGGACGGCGGGTACGGGGCGTAGTAGCCGCCGACCCGCAGGATCGGCGCCTCCAGGTGGTAGAAGCAGCGCTCGGTGAGCCGGGCGGCCAGCTCGGCGCCCATGCCCAGGAAGACCGGGGCCTCGTGCACGACGATGCCGCGACCGGTGCGCTTGACCGACTCCTCCAGCGTGGTGAAGTCCACCGGGGAGAGCGAGCGCAGGTCGACGACCTCCAGCCGGCGGCCGTCCTCCTCGGCGGCCGCGGCCGCCTCCAGGCAGACCTTGACCATCGGGCCGTACGCGATCAGCGTGGCGTCGGCACCGGGGCGGACCACCCGCGCGGAGTGCAGCGGCAGGTCGGCGGCGTCGCCGACCTCGCCCTTGTCCCAGTAGCGGCGCTTGGGCTCCAGGAAGATCACCGGGTCGTCCGACTCGATGGCCTGGCGCAGCATCCAGTGCGCGTCGTTGGCGTTGGAGGGGCTGACCACCCGCAGGCCGGCGGTGTGCGCGAAGTACGCCTCGTGCGACTCGCTGTGGTGCTCGACGGCACCGATGCCGCCCGCGTACGGGATGCGGATGGTGACCGGCATCTTGACGTGGCCGAGCGCGCGGGCGTGCATCTTGGCCAGCTGGGAGACGATCTGGTCGAAGGCCGGGTAGACGAAGCCGTCGAACTGGATCTCCACCACCGGGCGGTAGCCGCGCAGGGCCAGGCCGATCGCGGTGCCGACGATGCCGGACTCGGCGAGCGGGCTGTCGATGACCCGGTCCTCGCCGAAGTCCTTCTGCAGGCCGTCGGTGATCCGGAAGACGCCGCCGAGCTTGCCGATGTCCTCGCCCATCAGGACGGTCTTCGGGTCGTTCTCCAGCGACTTGCGCAGGGCGCCGTTGAGCGCCTTGGCGATGCTGAGCTGACCGGCCATCAGAGGTTCTCCCCCGCCTCGAAGGAGGCCGCGTACTCGACGTACTCGGCCCGTTCCTCATCGACCAGCGCGTGCGGCTCGGCGTAGACGTGGTCGAAGATCAGGGTCGGGTCCGGGTCCGGCATGCTGCGCACGCCCTCGCGGACCCGCAGCCCCAGCTGCTCGCTCTCGGCGTCGATCGAGGCGAAGAACTCCTCGTCGGCCAGGCCCTCCTTCTCCAGGTGGGCCTTCAGCCGGGAGATCGGGTCCTTGGCCTTCCAGGCCTCGGTCTCCTCGGTGGGCCGGTAGCGGGTCGGGTCGTCCGAGGTGGTGTGCGCGCCCATCCGGTAGGTGAACGCCTCGATCAGCACCGGACCGTTGCCGCTGCGGGCGTGGTCCAGCGCCCAGCGGGTGACCGCCAGGCAGGCCAGCACGTCGTTGCCGTCGACCCGGACGCCGGGGAAGCCGAAGCCGGAGGCGCGGCGGTACAGCGGGATCCTGGTCTGGGTGGTGGTGGGCTCGGAGATCGCCCACTGGTTGTTCTGGCAGAAGAACACGACCGGCGCGTTGTAGACCGATGCGAAGGTGAACGCCTCGTTGACGTCGCCCTGGCTGGAGGCCCCGTCGCCGAAGTACGCGATCACCGCGTCGTCGGCACCGTCCTTGGTGACACCCATCGCGTAACCCGTGGCGTGCAGGGTCTGCGCGCCGATCACGATGGTGTACAGGTGGAAGTTCTTCTCGTTCGGGTCCCAGCCGCCGTGGTTCACGCCGCGGAACATGCCGAGCAGGTTCAGCGGGTCCACGTCGCGGCACCAGGCGACGCCGTGCTCGCGGTAGGTCGGGAAGGCGTAGTCGCCCGTGCGCATCGCGCGACCGGAGCCGACCTGGGCCGCCTCCTGGCCCAGCAGCGAGGCCCACAGGCCCAGCTCGCCCTGGCGCTGCAGCGAGGTGGCCTCGGCGTCGAACCGGCGCACCAGCACCAGGTCACGGTAGAGGGCTCGGAGCTCGTCCGGGGTGGTGGTGAGCGGGTAGTCCGGGTGCTCGACCCGCTCTCCTTCCGGGGTGAGCAGCTGTACGAGCTCCGGCTGGGCGTCCTTACCCGTGGCGCGGAGGGTGTCAGGGACGCCGGGGGCCGCCTTCTTGCGAGCCCTCGCCGTGCTTTTGACGGTCACGTTCACTCCTCGGTCTGTCCGGCCGCCCGGGGTCGCCGGTGACCGGTCCGGTCACCGCCTCGCGGAGCGCGCGTGGGTGTGCGCGACTGTCGCGGGGCAGGTGGTGATCCTGTTCCGACGGCGTCCCTCACGAGAACGTTACCCAGCGGCAGCCCTTGGCGCGCTTGCGCTAGGACGTCCTAGTTGTTGGGCTCCGACAACTGCGGGTGTGGCGCAGCTCTCAATTCGGTCGCCTTCAGGACACCTGCGCACGTTATCCGGGCGAAGGCCGCTGCGTAAGGGGGTTACCGGCAACGGTTTCGACCGGTTCCGGACCGCTCTGGCCGGATAGCGCCGTAGGACCGGTGCGCGGGGCAGGTCATTTGTACGGTGATATGGGAGGCTTTGGGCGTGACTGATAACGGACATATCAGGGTATTCCTTCTCGATGACCACGAGGTCGTCCGGCGGGGCGTCCACGACCTGCTCTCCGTCGAGGAGGACATCGAGGTGGTCGGCGAGGCCGGCACCGCGGCCGAGGCGCTGACCAGGATCCCCGCCGTCGAACCCGACGTCGCCGTGCTGGACGTCCGGCTCCCCGACGGCAACGGGGTCGAGGTCTGCCGGGAGATCCGCTCCCGGCAGCCGGCGGTCAAGTGCCTGATGCTGACCTCGTTCTCGGACGACGAGGCGCTGTTCGACTCGATCATGGCGGGCGCCTCCGGCTATGTCCTGAAAGCGATCCGCGGCACCGACCTGATCACCGCCGTCCGGGACGTCGCGGCCGGCCGGTCGCTGCTCGACCCGGTGGCCACCAGCCGGGTGCTGGAGCGGCTGCGGGAGGGCGGCGAGAAGGAGGACGAGCGGCTCGCCCAGCTCACCAAGCAGGAGCGGCGGATCCTCGAACTGATCGGCGAGGGGATGACCAACCGTCAGATCGGCAACGAGCTGCACCTGGCCGAGAAGACGGTGAAGAACTACGTCTCCAGTCTGCTCGCCAAGATGGGCATGGAGCGACGCACCCAGGTGGCCGCCTTCGTGGCCCGGCGACAGGCCGACCAGCGCCACTGAGCCTGCGGATACACATCCCTGACGGATTGTCAAGCACCCCTGCGCGGGGGCCCTAGGGTCTGGCTGTGACTTTCAGCCAGACCCTCGCCTGTGCCCCGGCCCGCCCCGACCTCTCCGCTCCCCCGATAGGGACCCTCAGTCCGCCCGTACCGCACTCCGCACTCGCCGAGGTCCTGCGCCACTACCGGGTCGGTCGCCTGCTGACCGCCGAGCCGGTGGCCGAGGGCCTGCTGAACCGCGGCTACCTGGCCACCACCGAGGCCGGCCCGTACTTCCTGAAGTGCTACGTCGACGCCGCCACCGCCAACCGGCCGGCGATCACCGCCCACCACCGCGCGATGGCCGCCCTGCAGGCCCGCGCCCTGCCCGTCACCCCTCCGCTCGCCGCCACCGGCACGGGCCGCACGGTCGTCTCCTCCGACGGCCGGCTGTTCGCGCTCTTCCCCTGGGTGGAGGGCGGCCACCGCCACGGCACCGACCTCGACCTCTTGCAGTGCGACCGGCTCGGCGCGCTCCTCGGCCACCTGCACGGCGCACTCGACGAGGTCTGCGCCCCACTCGTCCAGCCCGCCGGGTACCGCACCGCCGACCCCCTCGACAGCGCCGCCCTCGCCCGCGACCTGCTGCACCGGGCCCGCGGCCACCGCCCGTACGGCGAGCTCGACGCGCTCGCCGAACGCCGGCTGACCGAGCGCCTCGACCTGCTCGCCGAGTACGCCCACCGCCGGCCCGCCCCGCAGGCCGCCCCGCCCACCGGCTGGACGCACGGCGACTTCCACGGGCTCAACCTGCTGCACCGGGACGGCCGGGTCTCGGCGGTCCTGGACTGGGACAAGCTCGGCCCGCAGCCGCGCGCCGAGGAGGCCGTCCGCGCGGCCACCCTGCTCTTCAACGACCGGACCACCGGGGTCCTCGACCTGGTCCGGGTCCGCCACTACTCGCAGGCGTACCGTGCCACCGGCGCCGCCTGCGCCGACCAGCTCGCGGCGGCCGTCCACCGGGTCTGGTGGGAGCGGCTCAACGACTTCTGGATGCTGCAGTGGCGCTACCAGCGGGCCGACCACCGGGCCGACCCGCTCTTCCCCGCCGCCGCGGGCCAGCTGGCGTGGTGGTGCCAGGAGTACGAACAGGTCCTGGACGCCTTCGCCAACTGACCCCGCCCGGCGGCCGGCCCGTCACCGGGGCCGGCCGTCCGCCGCGGTCAGCGCGGGGCGCCCCCGCCGCCGCCCCCGGGCGCCGGGGTCGTCGGCGCGGGGTTGGTCTGCGTCGCGGTGGCCCCGCCCGTCGGCTTGGTGGTTCCCGAGGGGGACGTCCCCGCCGTCGGCGAGCCCGTCCCGGTCCCCGTCGCGGTGGGCGTCCTGGTCCCCGTCGCCGTACCGGTCGGCGTGGGCGTCCGGGTGCCGGGCATCGTCGCGGGCGGGCTCTGGTTGTTGTCGGTCGGCTGCTGGGGCCGGCGGGTCGCCGTGCTCGTGGTCGGCACCGTGCCGGTGGGCGACGGGACCGTCCCGGTCGTGGTCGGCGCGGTCGTCGGCGCCGTGCTCACCACCGGGGGCGTGGTCGGCGTGGTGTCCGGGGTCTTGCCGTTCCCGCTGAGCGCCAGCGCGACGCCGACACCGGACGCCACCACCACCGCGGCGATGCCCGCGATCCAGGCCAGCGGCCCGCGCCGGCGCCGTCCGCGGTCGTCGTCCCCGCCGCCACCGCCGTGGCCGTGGTGGCCGCCGCCCCCGCCGCCGTACGGGCCGCCCGCACCCTGGTAGGGCGTCGCCGGCGTGTGCCCGCCGGGCACCTGGTACGGCAGCACCGCCGTCGGGTCGCTCCCGGCCGTCCCGCCGTACGGGGTCGGCAGCTCGCCGCTGTCGCCGCCGCGGCCGCCCTGCCCGATCGCCGCGAGCCCGGCCGCGGCGGAGCCCGCCACCCAGCCGGCCCCGGCCGCACCGTGCATCTCGCGCAGCGCGTGCTGCAGGTGGGCGCGGAACTCGTCGGCGTCCTGGAAGCGGTCGTCCGGGTTCTTCGCCAGGGAGCGCAGCACCAGCGGGTCGAGCGCGGTCGGCACCCGCGGGTTGGCGTGCGACGGCGGTACCGGCGGGTCCTGGACATGCTGGTAGACCACCGACAGCGGGGTGTCGCCGGTGAACGGCGGGCGCAGCGTCAGCAGCTCGTAGAGCATGCAGCCGGCCGCGTACAGGTCGGAGCGGTGGTCGACCGGCTTGCCGAGCGCCTGCTCGGGCGACAGGTACTGCGGGGTACCCATCACCATGCCGGTCTGGGTCATGGTGGTCGCCGCGCCGGTCAGCGCCCGGGCGATGCCGAAGTCCATCACCTTGACCGCGCCACCGGTCGTGATGATCACGTTGGCGGGCTTGATGTCGCGGTGCACGATGCCGTGCCGGTGGCTGTAGGCGAGCGCCTCCAGCACCCCGGCGATGATGATCAGCGCCTGGTCGACCGGCGGCGCCTCCTCGTCCACCAGCAGCTCGCGGACGGTCCGGCCCTCGACCAGCTCCATCACGATGTAGGGGGTCGACTCCTCGCCGACCAGTTCCTCACCGGTGTCGTAGACCGAGACGATCGAGTGGTGGTTGAGCGCCGCGACCGAGTGCGCCTCACGGGTGAAGCGCAGCCGGGCGACGTCGTCCTGGGCGAGGTCGGAGCGGAGCAGCTTCACCGCGACCGTGCGGCCGAGCCGGACGTCCTGCGCGGCGAAGACCTCGGCCATGCCGCCCCGGCCCAGCCGGTGCGTCATCCGGTAGCGGCCGTCGCCCACCGTGCCGAGCGGGGCGGCCGTACCGCGGCCGGGCGTCTGCTGGCCGCCGGGGGCGCCGATGACCGGCGGGAGTGCGGCGGTCGCAGCGGTCTCGTCGCCCGGCGCCGGAGTGCGCGCGGCCCCGCCGCCCGCACCGGCCGCCCAGGCCCCCTCGTCGTCGTCCGGCTGGTGGGTCTGTGCCATCGCTCCTCGCCCCGGGCCGTCGCTCGGATCGCGGTGCCCTGTCGCTTCGTATCCCTGAACGCTACCGCCTCCGGCCGCTCACCGTTCCCGGGCGATCCGGGCGGATGGCCTCAGAGAAGGCCATTCCGGGCAGCGGGGTCGTCCTGGTGCAGGACGATCGAGGGACGGTCGGCGCTGCGCGAGGAGCTGGACTTCTCGTCGGCCTTGGTCGCCACGATGGCGATGATGATGATCGCGAGCACGATCACGCCGATGATGATGCCGACGATCACCAGCGCGGTTCCGCAGCCGTTGCCGCTGCTCGCCGCCGGGGCGGGCTGGAACGGCACCGGGTGCGGCATCGGCATGGGCTGCGGCGGCGGGGTGTGCGCCTGCGGGACGAACGGCGCCGGGGTCTGGAAGGCCGGCGGCGGGGTCTGGTACTGCTGTTGCGGGAACGGCTGCGGGGTGTGCGGCGCCGGCGGCGGGGTCTGGAAGGCCGGCGGCGGCGTCTGGTACTGCTGGAAGGGCTGCGGGGTGTGCGGGGCCGGCGGCGGGGTGTGCGCCTGCGGGGCCGCGGTGTGCGCCCGCGGACCCTCGCCGATCACCAGCGGGCTGGCCTGCAGCGGGCTGCCGCCGCCCTTGGCCGCCGCCAGCAGGCGCTCGGCCTCCTCGCGCATCTCGGCCGCACTCTGGAACCGGTGCGCCGGGTCCTTCCGCAGCGAGCGGGCGACGAACTCGTCGAGCGCCGGGCCCACCGCGCGGTTGATCGAGGACGGCGGGACGGCCTCCTCCTGGACGTGCTTGTACGCGATGGAGAACGCCGAGTCGCCGTCGAAGACCAGCTTCCCGGTGAGCAGCTCGAACAGCATCACGCCGACCGTGTAGAGGTCGGAGCGGGCGTCCACCGGCTTGCCGAGCGCCTGCTCGGGCGACAGGTACTGCGGGGTGCCGACCACCATGCCGGTCTGGGTCATCGACGTGACGCCCGACTCCAGCGCCCGGGCGATGCCGAAGTCCATGACCTTGACGGTGCCCTTGCGGTCGAACATGACGTTGCCGGGCTTGATGTCGCGGTGGACCAGGCCGTGCTCGTGCGAGGCCTCCAGCGCGGCGAGCACCCCGATGGTGACCCGCAGGGCCTCCTCGGTCGGCATCGCACCGTGCTGGGCGATCGCGTCGTTGAGCGCGTCGCGCAGGCCCTTGCCGTCGACGAGCTGCATCACGATGTACGGGGTCACCGAGCCGTCGGGGGCGACGTCCTCGCCGCTGTCGTACACGGTGACGATGTTGGGGTGCTCCAGCCGGGCCACGGCCTGTGCCTCGCGGCGGAAGCGCTCCTTGAAGGACGCCTCGCGGCCGAGCTCGGTGTGCAGGGTCTTCAGCGCGACCTTGCGGTCCAGCACGTTGTCGTGCGCCAGGTGGACGGAGGCCATGCCGCCCTCGCCCAGCAGGCTCTGCAGGACGTACCGTCCGTTGCCCAGGGAGTAGCCCTCGACCGCCGCGTTCCCGTGCTCGCTCATGGTCCTTCGCTCCCCCTCGGCGCGGTGGCGGCACCGCTGCCGTGACGTTCGGTCTCGTCCGTGCTCGCCGGTCGGCCCGGCACTGCTCTCCCGGCGCCGACCGCCCCTGCCGCGGCCTCGGTCGGGCCTGCGACAGGGGTCAGGGTATCGGCTCGCGGCGACACTGCTCGGCGCAGGGCCGATACTGTGTCCGGCCCGCGATCCGGTGCATGCGAACCCTCCCGGCGGCTCTCCCGCGGTCGGCGGGCCCCCGGCGGGCGGTCCGGCTACAGGTACGGGCCCGAGCGGACGCCGCGGCCCTCGCCCGGCTCGCCGTCCTCCGGGTCCGCGCCGTGCAGACCGGGCGGCAGCGCCCGGCGCATCTGCTCCAGCTGGGCCCGCGCCGCCATCTGCTGGGCGAACAGCGCCGTCTGGATGCCGTGGAACAGCCCCTCCAGCCACCCCACCAGCTGGGCCTGCGCGATCCGCAGCTCCGCCTCGGTGGGGATGCTGTCCTCGGTGAACGGGAGCGACAACCGCTCCAGTTCGGCGACCAGTTCGGGCGCCAGGCCGAGCTCCAGCTCCTTGATGGAGCTGGCGTGGATGTCCTTCAGACGGGCCCGGCTGGCCTCGTCCAGAGGAGCCGCCCGGACCTCCTCCAGCAGCTGCTTGATCATGCTGCCGATGCGCATGACCTTGGCGGGCTGCTCCACCATCTCGGTCACCGGCAGTTCACGCGGCTCGACCGCGCCGTCCCCCGGCACCGCGAACCCCGGGCCGACCGGCATCCCGTCCGGTCCGACGATCAGGACCCTCTGACCGTCGTGCGCCTGCCCGCCCGATGCCTGGTACGACTCCTGCTGCGAGCGCTCGTTCATCGGATTCGTCATGAACAACATTCTCTCTCACTGGGGTTGCTCCGGCGGAAGCCCCCGGCGCGCCGCCGCGGCCGGGCACGACGCTACGCGCCGGGGCAGCGGCCCGGATATCCGTACGGATACTCAGATCGCCGCCCTTCCGCACGGCCCGCCCACCCCCTGCGCACGGGTCGGACTCAGCCCCGGCGCAGCCGCAGACCGATCAGGGCGAGGCCGCAGCCGATCATGCCCAGCCCGACGCCGAGCGGCAGCTCGACCGTCGAGGCGTCGCTCCACCGGGTCGGCAGGACCACGGTGACCGGGCCGACGGCCGCGGCCCGGTCGGCGGTGTCGGCCCCGGCCACGGTCGCCAGGTCCTCCGCACCGGCCAGGTCGGACGCGGACGCCTGCGAACCGGGGTCGGACGACGGGGCCCGCTCGGCCCCCCGGCCGGGCACGGCCCGCTCGGGTGCCGAGGCGGGCCGGTGCCAGTGCCCGCGCTGGTCCCGGCCCCACCGCTCCCGGTCGGCCCACTGCGTGTGGTCCGACTTCGCGGGGACCGGCTTCGCCGCGGCCGGCCGGGCCGGGGCGGCCTGCTGCCCGGCAGCCTCGGCACGGTCCTCGGTGCGGGCCTCGGTGCGGTCCTCGGCGGGGCCGCCCTGCGGACCGGCGGCGCCGACGGAACCGCCCGGGCCGGGAGGTCCGACGGGCCGGTCGGGCCACCACCCGCCGCCGGCCGGCTCCGGCAGCGGCGGACCGGCGGCCGCGGTCGGGGAGGCCACCGCGGAGGCCACCGGCCCGGGGAGCGCCGGGACGGCGGATCCGGCGGCTCCGGCGGGCCCGGCGGGTCCGGCGGTGGGGGAGGCCGTCCGGGGCGAGGGCGAGGACGCCGGCGGGACGACCACGGGAACGGACGGCTCGACCGGCCCCGCGGCCTCGCCGTCCCCGGGCTCCGGCGCCGTGGACGGCTCCGGCGCGGTGGACGGCGACGGGGCCCCGGACCCGGCCGCACCGGACTCAGGGGCATCCGGCTCGGGAGCCGCATCATCGGGAACGGCGGCATCGGGAGCTGAACCATCGGGGGCAGCGTCGTCGGGGGCGGCGGGCTCCGACGGCGCGGGCTCCGGTACCGCGGCGTCCGACACCGCCGACGCGGGCACGCCGATGCCCTCCCCCGGGGCGGCCAGGGCGACGGTGGCGGAGGCCAGCGGAAGGGTCAGTCCGAGCACCACCGCCGCGAGCAGCCGCTGCCGGCGCGGGACGGCGGGGCGGGGCCGGGCGGGAACGGTCGCGGCGGGCAGCGGCCCGAGGCGTGCGTACGAGGATGCGGCCACGGTCGGAGGTCCTTCCGACGGCCGACCGCGCGGGGGGCGGGGTCGGCGGCGGGACAGCTCCGAACCAGCCTCACACAATCCGGCAATCCGGGCATTCCGAACGCCCGCCGCCCGCTTCCCGCCCCGGCCGGGGCCCGATCAGGCCCCGCCCCGCCACCGACCCCGCCACCGACCCCGTCCCGCCCCAGGGCCCGGCCTCAGCCCTCAGCCCCGTGGCCCTCAGGCCGCAAGCCCTCAGGCCCGCAGGACGACCTTGCCGACGTGCTCGCCCGCCTCCAGCAGCCGGTGCGCGGCGGCGGCCTCGGTGAGCGGCAGCACCGTGTGCACCACCGGCTTCACCACCCCGGCCTCCACCAGCGGCCAGACGTGCTCCCGGACCGCCGCCACGATCGCGGCCTTCTCCGAGGTCGGGCGACCGCGCAGGTTGGTCGCCACGACCGCGCCGCGCTTGCGCAGCAGGGTGTTGAGGTCCAGCTCGCCCTTGACGCCGCCCTGCAGGCCGATGATGACCAGGCGCCCGTTGACGGCCAGCGCGTCCACGTTCCGCTGCAGGTACTTGGCGCCCATGATGTCCAGCACGACGTCCGCCCCGGCGCCGCCGGTGGCCTCCCACAGGACCTCCACGAAGTCCTGCTGCCGGTAGTCGATGGTGATGTCGGCACCGAGTTCCGCGCACCGGGCGAGCTTCTCGGGGCTGCCCGCCGTCACCGCGACCCGGGCGCCGACCGCCTTGGCCAGCTGGATCGCCATGGTGCCGATGCCGCTGGCGCCGCCGTGCACCAGCACGGTCTCGCCGGGCCGCAGGTGGGCCACCATGAACACGTTGGACCAGACCGTCGCGGCGACCTCCGGCAGGGCGGCGGCCTCCTCGACCCGCAGCCCCTCCGGCACCGGCAGCAACTGCCCGACCGGCACCGCGACCCGCTGGGCGTACCCGCCGCCGGACAGCAGCGCGCACACCTCGTCGCCGACCGCCCAGCCGGCCACGCCGGCGCCGACCGCGGCGATCCGGCCCGCGCACTCCAGGCCGGGGTAGGGCGAGGCGCCGGGCGGCGGGTTGTAGAAGCCCTGGCGCTGCAGCAGGTCGGCGCGGTTGACGGCGGTAGCCGCGACCTCCACCAGGACCTCGCCCTCGCCGGGCACCGGATCGTCGACCTCGGCCCACACCAGGGCCTCGGGGCCGCCGGGACGGGGAATCGTCATCGCATGCATGCCCCGAAGCTACTGGGTGCGGGCCCCCGGGATCCCGCGCGACGGGCTCAGCCCGCCAGGCCGTCCAGCACCTCCGCGCCGGGCAGCCTCGCCAGCGCCCAGCCGGGCAGGATCAGCTTGCCCCGCCGCCGACCGCTGCCGACCAGCACGTACGGGGTCGCCGCCACGGTGGCGTCGATCAGCAGCGGCCAGTCGGCGGGCAGTCCGAGCGGGGTGATCCCGCCGTACTCCATGCCGGTCGCGGCGACCGCGGTGTCCATCGGCGCGAACGACGCCTTGCGCGCGTCCAGGCGCTTGCGGACGGCCCGGTTGACGTCGACGCGGGTGTGCGCGAGGGCGAGGCAGCCGGCCAGGGTGGTCTCCCCGCCGCGCTTGGCCGCCACCACCACGCAGTTGGCGGACGCCTCGGCCGGGACGCCGTACGCCTCGCAGAACACCGCGGTGTCGGCCAGCTCCGGATCGCTGTCCACGTACAGCACCGAGCGGGCGGCGTCGCGGTCCGCCCAGCCGGCCAGCAGGGCGGCCACCGGGCCGGCCAGGTCGCCGCTCTCCAGCGCGGGCAGCACGTGGGTGAAGCTGCCGAAGGGGGCGGTCGGCTGCACGGTCATCAGCGCACCTCCGCCGGGGTGACCGGGCCCTTGATGACGATCACGCGGTCGGTGAGCTGGAGCGTCGCCGCCTCCGGCTCGGTGTAGTTGATCACCCGTCGACCGCGGACCACCGCGACCACCAGGTCCTCGCACTCGCGCGGGCTGTGCCCGGCCTCGGCCCTGGTCACCGGGCGCTCGTAGACGTCCAGGCCGTTGCCGTAGGTCAACAGGTCCTCCATGACCGCGCCGGCGTGCGGGCTGAGCATCGACATGCCGAGCAGGCGGCCCGCCGAGCTGGAGCTGGTGACGACGACGTTGGCGCCGCTCTGGCGCAGCAGCGGGGCGTTCTCGTCCTCGCGGACCGCGGCGACCACGGTGGCGGCCTTGTTGAGCTGGCGCGCCGTCAGGGTGACGAGGACGGCGGTGTCGTCGCGCTCGGGGGCGACCACGACCCGGGCCGCGTTGGGGAGCGAGGCGCGGATCAGGGTGTCGGTGCGGGTGGCGTCGCCGACGACGCCGACCAAGCCGTGCTGGGCCGCCTGGTCGATCGCCTTGCGCTGCGGGTCGACCACCACGATCTCGTCCTTGGGGACACCCTGGCCGAGCAGGGTGTCGACGGCGCTGCGGCCCTTGGTGCCGTAGCCGATCACGACGGTGTGCTCCCGCACGGTGGACCTCCAGCGGTTCAACCGCCACTGCTGACGGGTGCGTTCGGTGAGCACTTCGAGCGTGGTGCCGACCAGGATGATCAGGAACACCACCCGCAGCGGGGTGATCACGAAGATGTTGGTGAGCCGGGCGCTCTCGCTGTACGGGGTGATGTCGCCGTACCCGGTGGTGGAGAGCGTCACGGTGGCGTAGTACGCGCAGTCCAGGAAGGACAGGCCGCCGCCCGCGTTGTCGTTGTAGCCGGCGCGGTCGAGCCAGACGATGACGGTCGTCGCGATCAGCACCGCGAGGGCCATCAGCAGCCGCGAACCGACCTGGCGCACCGCCGGCACCGCGGGCCGGGCGGGCAGCACGATGCCCGAGTCCGCCCAGGGTTCGGTGATGGACTTCAGCGGACGCAGCAGACCCGGCCTGCGGGCGCTCACGGGGCCTCCAGGAGTTCGACGAGCTCACCGGCCACCGTACCGCCCGGGGGGACCGCCGCGATCACGTCGGCACGGGCCAGGCCGCGCAGCATCGCCGGTCCGTCGAAGGCCAGCGGGACGACGCCGTGCGGGGTGCGCCGGGCCGGCAGCAGCCGGGTGTCGGCCGGGTGGCCCGGCAGGTCGACGGCGGCGGGCGCACGGTCGGGCTCCCCGACGGCCCGGCCGGCCAGCGCGTGCAGCAGCGGCAGGGCGAGCGTGACGGTGCCGGCCACCGCGGCGAGCGGGTTGCCGGGCAGGCCCACCAGGTGCCGTCCGCCGGGGAGTTCGGCGAGCAGCATGGGGTGACCGGGGCGGACGGCGACGCCGTCGACCAGCAGCCGGGCGCCGGTCTCGGCGAGGGCCCGGTGCAGGAAGTCCACCGGTCCGGCGGCGGTGCCCCCGGTGGTGACCACGACGTCGGCGGTCGAGTGCCGGACGGCGTCCCGCAGCAGGCCGAAGTCGTCCCGGACCGGGCGCGGTTCGCCCACCTCGGCGCCGGCCGCGCGCAGCCAGGGCGGCAGCAGCGGGCCGAGCGCGTCCCGGACCCGGCCGGGCTGCGGCAGGCCGGAGCCGAGCAGTTCGTCGCCGAGGACGAGCAGGTCGACCACCGGACGGCGGCGGACCGCCAGCCGGTCGTGCCCGCAGGCGGCGGCGAGGCCGAGCACCGCCGGACCGACCGGGGTGCCGGCCGGCAGCAGCGCCTCGCCCCGGCGGCACTCCTGCCCGCGCGGGCGGACGTCCTGGCCGGTGGTCGGCGAGCCGGGGCCGCGGTCGTGCAGCAGGGTGCCGCGCTGCACGCCGTGTTCGCGGCGCAGGACGGCGGTGGCGCCGGGCGGCAGCTGGGCGCCGGTGGCGATCTCCACGGCGTCGCCGTCGGGCAGCGGCTCGGTGGCCGGGCGTCCGGCGAGCAGCCGGCCGGCGACCCGCCAGGGCCCCGGTCCGGCGACGGCCCAGCCGTCCATCGCGGAGGTGTCGAAGGCCGGCAGGTCGGTGAGCGCGGCCAGCGGTTCGGCCAGGGTGCGGCCGAGGGCCTCGCCGAGCGGCAGGCTCTGCGGCGGCAGCGGGCGCAGTCCGGCGCGGCGGGCGCGCTCCCGGGCCCGGGCCCAGCCGGACGCGGTCACGGCGGACTCCGGCCCGGCCACGGTGGCGCTCACGTCTGCTCCGGGCCGGCGGCGGCCCACCGCTCGGCGAGCGCCCCGGTGCGGCGCACGGCCTCGGCGACGGCCTCCGGGCCGCCGCCCTGCCGGGCCGCCGCGTAGCCGACGAGGAAGGCGGTCAGCGGGGCGGCGGGCCGGGCCACCCCGTGGGCGACCACCCTGGCCAGGTCGAGCAGTCCGGGGACGTCCACGTCCAGTTCGATGCCCAGTTCGTCCCGGGCCTCGGCGATCCACTCGTCCAGCGTGCGCTCCATGGCCCCATGCTGCCTGATCGTCGGTGCGCCGGGAATGTTCGGGCCGTGAGCGGCGCGCGTCGTTTCGCTCACCGGTCGGTGCGGCGCGCCGTGAGCCGTCGGGCCGCGCTCCGGCGGCGCCGGGTCAGCGCTCCGGGCTCCCCGCCCGCTCGCGGGCCCGGGCCAGGTCGTCCCAGGTGTCGCAGTCCTCCGAGGCGCCGTCGGGGTCGGCCAGCCGGAGGGTGCGCAGGGCGCCGGTGAGGCGGCGCAGCGGGAGCCCGTCGGGGTCGCCGGCCGCGGCGAGCGCGCCGCGCAGGGCGGCGGTGCGGTAGGCGGCGGCGAGCGGCTGGTCGCGTCCGCCGGCGTCGACCAGGACGGCGGCCCCGGTGTCCGGGCCGGCCGCGTCGAGGGCGGCGACCAGACGGTGCACGGTCGGCTCGTCGAGGAAGGGCAGGTCGGCGGCGAGCAGCAGCACCACCTCGGCGGTGACCTCGGCGAGTCCGGCGGCGACGGCGGCCACCGGTCCGCCGCCGGGGGGCTGCTCGCGGGTCCAGCGCACGCCCCGGCGGGCGGTGGGCCGGGCCGGGCCGACGACGACCGTGGTGCGGGCGCCGGCGCAGGCGGCGAGCACCCGGTCCAGCAGGGTGGCGGCGCCGACGGTGAGGCCGGGCTTGTCGGCCCCGTCGAGCCGGCGGGCGGCGCCGCCGGCCGGGACGATCGCGTCGTACGGCGTCATGCGGCCAGTATCGCGCGGGCTCGGTACGGGCCCGGTGCGGCCTCAGCGCGGTCCGGTCGCCCCCTCGCCGCGTTCGTCCCCGCCGTCCGCCGCCTCCGCACCGGGGCCCGCCCCGTCCGGCCCGCCCGCCCCGTCCGGTTCGGCGGCCGCGGGGGCCTCCCGTTCGGCCGGGGCCTCCTCCGCGGCCTGCCGGGCGACGGCCGCCGCCGCGCACAGCTCCAGCACCCCGGGCAGGGTCAGCTCGCCGTAGCGCTCGCCCATCGCGGCGACCAGCGCCTCGCTGTCGGCCGGGTGCTCGGCCAGCAGCCGGTCGAAGTCCTGCAGGTACTCGCCGGTGAAGGCCAGCACCGGGGCCGCGTCGTCGCCCCGGTCGGGGGCGCGGTGGCCGGCGATCACCCTGTCGGCGCCGAGTTCGGCGATCCGGCCGAGGTTGCGGCCCCACTCGATCCGCTCCTCGGGGTCGGTGTCGGCGGTCCAGACGTGGGTGCCGTTCCAGACGAAGTCGCCGGCGATCACGGTGCGGATGCTGGGCACGTGCACCACGGTGGAGCCGCCGCAGTCGCCCTGGCCGAGCAGCAGCACCGGGATGACCTGGCGGTCGAGCACCAGCGGCTGCGGCAGCAGCGGGGCCGGCACCAGCGGGTGGTCGGGGATGTCGTCGCCGTAGACCGGCTTCCACTGGGCGACCTTGGCGGCGGCGGTGCGCAGGATGCCGTCGACCACCGGCGGCGCCGCGAGCAGCCGGGCGTCCGGGAAGAGCTTCAGCACCTCCTCCACGCCGAAGTAGTGGTCGGGGTGGTGGTGGGTGATGACCACGGCGAGCAGCCGGCGGTTCTTGCCGGCGATCCACTCGGCGAGCTCCCGGCCGGCGCTACGGGTGAGCTGGGCGTCGACCAGGATCGCGGCCTGTTCGCCGAGGATCAGGGTGGAGGTGGCGAAGAAGGCCGACTCGGGTCCGGTGAAGACGGCGGTCTCCAGCGGGCGGAGGGGCGCGGCGTCCGCTCCGGGCTCGGCGGCGCGGTCCGCGCTCTCGTCGGGCGGGGACGACGTCACGGGGTGCTCCCTCGGGTCGGCCGGCGGTCGGCGGGTCGGACGGATCGGCAGGTCGGACGGGTCGGCGGACGGTCCCGCCGGCGCAGGGTCCGCGCCCTACAGCATGGGAGCACCGGCCGCCGAATGCCGGGAAGGCGCGCCCGGTGCCGGACGCGCCTTCCCCTGCACCGCCCCCTCGGTGCTCCCCGTTCCCCGTGCTCCCCGCTCCCCCGCCGTCCCGCTGCCCCGGAGCCGCCCGGCCGTCCGCGCCGGCTCAGGCCGCGAGCGCCGCCTTGCCCTTGCGGGCCGCCTCCGCGAGTGCCTGCTCCTTGGACGTCCGGGCGTGCTCGACGAAGTCCGCCAGCGCCGGGGTGGTCGGTGCCAGGGTGAACTCCGGCACGATGAAGTCGACCTCCAGCCCGAGCATGCCGGTGAGCACCTTCTCCAGGTAGGTGGTCACGAACTCGAAGCTCTCGCGCGGGGTGCCCGGGGCGTACGAGCCGCCGCGCGCCGACACCACGGTGACCTTCTTGCCCGCGGCCGACGGCTTCTCCCCGGCGGTGCGCCCGACCAGGATCACCTGGTCCAGCCAGGCCTTGAGGCTGGACGGGATCGTGAAGTTGTACATCGGGGTGCCGATCAGCAGGACGTCCGCCCGCTCCAGCTCCTCGATCAGCTCGGTGCGCAGGGCGAAGGCCGCGGCCTGCTCCGGGGTGCGCTGCTCGGCGGGGACGAAGCCGGCCGAGATGCCGTGGGCGTCGAGGTGCGGCAGCGGCTGCGCGGCGAGGTCCCGGTGGACGACCGTGCCGTCCGGGTTCTCCGCCTGCCAGGCCGCGCGGAAGGCCGCGGAGACCTCGCGGGAGACCGAGCCCTCGCTGAATGCGGACGCGTCGAGGTGCAGCAGAGTGGCCATGACGTACCTCCAAGTAGTAAGCAGCTGCGAATTCCGCTGCAACTGCAATCACCGTAGCAGCTTACTTTTCTGCAGTCACTATGTTCCTGCCGAGTAGGCTGTAGTCATGGCCCAGCACGAAGCAGCGATCAGCACGGTCGGCGCCGACGGCGCCCACCCGTGCACCGAGGCGGCGGCGCCCGTCTGTACCGGCGTCGACATCGCGCTGACCCGGGTGTTCGCCCTGCTCGGCAAGCGCTGGACGGGCCTGGTGGTCGCCGTCCTGCGGCACGGCCCCGCGCACTTCTCCGAGATCCGCCGGGCCATCCCCGGCATCAGCGAGCGGATGCTCTCCGACCGGCTCACCGAGCTCGCCGAGGCCGGCCTGGTGCTGCGGCACGTCGACGCGGGCCCGCCGCTGCGGGTCAGCTACCAGCTCACCGAGGCCGGCGCCGCGCTCGGCCCGGCCCTGTCCGAGCTCTCCCGCTGGGCCGAACTGCACCTGCCGGCCGTCCCCGCGAAGCCGGCGACCGGCTGCTGAGCACCCCCGGGACCCGGAAAGCGGAGTGCGGAAAGCGGAAGGGCCCGCCTGTCTGCACAGGGCGGGGCCGGCCCCGAGACCAAACCGGACCCGCCCGGCCCGGGCCG
>NZ_JBSGXP010000056.1:0-47270 GCF_053610105.1 Kitasatospora sp. NPDC054939
GGACGCGTCCCGCGGGCCCTTCGCCGTGCTGTCAGAGCTTCTTGGCGCACTCCGCGCAGCTGCCGAAGATCTCCAGCGTGTGCGCGATGTCGACGAAGCCGTGCTCGGCGGCGACCGAGTTGGCCCACCGCTCGACGGCCGGCCCCTCCACCTCGACGGTCGCGCCGCAGTGCCGGCAGACCAGGTGGTGGTGGTGGCCGCTGCTGCAGCGGCGGTAGACGGCCTCGCCGTCGGCGGTGCGCAGCACGTCGACCTCGCCGGCGTCGGCGAGGGACTGCAGGGTGCGGTAGACCGTGGTCAGGCCGACCGAGTCACCCCGGTGCTTGAGCAGGTCGTGGAGCTCCTGCGCGCTGCGGAAGTCCGCGATCTCGTCCAGGGCCGCCGAGACGGCGGCGCGCTGCCGGGTCGACCGGGCGCGCGGCGACTGGCCTGCGGTGGTCACCGTGGGTCCTCCAGTGGGTGTGGGCGTCTCGCACCTCATTGTGCCAGCCCGGCCCCGCGAGCCGGATCGGTCGCGTCGGAGGAAGTGGGGGAGGGCAGTTGGACGTCGCACACGGCGGGCCCGGTCTCGGCCGGTGAGACCCGGTGCCGGCGCCGGGCCAGCGGCCCGGCCAGCGCGCTCAGCACCGCGAACACCGCGATGGCGAGCAGCACGATGGCCGGGCCGGGCGGGAGTTCGGCCTCGTAGGAGGCGGTGACGCCGACCAGCGAGACGATCACGCCGAGGGCGATCGAGGCGGCCTGGGTGGCGGCGAAGGAGCGGGTGACCTGCTGGGCGGCCACCACCGGGACCACCATCATGGCGCTGACCAGCAGCAGGCCGACGACCCGCATGGCGACCGTGACGGTGACCGCGGCCGTCACCATGAGCAGCAGGTTGAGCATCCGCACCGGCACGCCGGTGACCCGGGCGAAGCCCTCGTCCTGGCAGATCGCGAAGAGCTGGCGGCGCAGGCCGAGGGTGACCAGGGCGACCACCGCGCCGAGCCCCGCGATGGCGGCGAGGTCGCCGGGGGAGACGGTCAGGATGGAGCCCCACAGGTAGCTGTCCAGGGAAGCGCCGCCCTGGGCGGACTTGTCGGCGAGCAGCTTGCCGCAGGCCATGCCGCCGTAGAAGAGCACGGCGAGGGCGATGTCCCCGCGCTGGTTGCCGCGGGAGCGGACCAGCTCCATCAGGACGGCGCTGACCACGCAGACCAGCACGGCCATCCACACCGGGTCGGTCTGGAAGAACAGGCCCAGGCCGACGCCGGTCATCGCGACGTGGCCCATGCCGTCGCCCATCAGCGCCTGCCGCCGCTGCACGAGGTAGATGCCGACGGCGGGCGCGGTGCAGCCGACCAGGACGGCGGCGAGCAGCGCCCGCTGCATGAAGTCGTACGAGAGCATCTCGGTCAGGTCGATCATGCGAGGAGCCTCGGCGGGGTGTGGTCGGCGTGCGGGTGGACGTGGTCGTGGCCGGGCAGGGCGTGCAGGCCGGTATTGGGGACGGGCGGGCCGTCGTGGGCCACGCAGCCGTCCCGCAGCACCACGGCGCGGTCGATCAGCGGCTCCAGCGGCCCGAGTTCGTGCAGCACCAGGAGAACGGCGGCGCCGCGGGCGACCTCGGCCTTCAGGGTGTCGGCGAGCACCTGCTGGCTGGCGGCGTCGACCCCGGCCATCGGCTCGTCCATGATCAGCAGGTCGGGGGCGCCGACCAGGGCGCGGGCGATCAGCACCCGCTGCTGCTGGCCGCCGGAGAGGTCGGCCACGCCGTCGCCGGCGCGGTCCAGCATGCCGACGGACGTCAGCGCGGCGTCCACCGCCTCGCGGTCCCGGCGGCGGAACGGCAGCAGCCGGTGCTGCGGGAGCCGGCCGGTGGAGACCACCTCGCGCACGGTGGCCGGGACCCCGGAGGCGGCGGTGGTGCGCTGCGGCACGTACCCGATGCGCCGCCAGTCGCGGAAGCGCGCGAACGGGGTGCCGAACAGCTCCAGGGCGCCGTGCTCCAGCGGCACCGCGCCGATCACGGTCTTGACGGTGGTGGACTTGCCGGAGCCGTTGGCGCCGAGCAGGGCCACCACCTCGCCGGGGCGGACGGTGAGGTCGACCCGGCGCAGCACCGGCCGCCCGCCCTGCGAGGCGACGGCGCCGCGGAGGTGGACGGCCGCTGGTGTTCCGTTCTTCATCGGGTGCTGTGGTCCCGTCAGCCGGTGGCGCCGAGGGCGGCCTGGAGGTTGGTGAGGTTCTGCTTCATCACGGTCAGGTAGGTGTCCTTGGCCGGGTCCTTGACGCCCTCCAGGGGGTCCAGGACGGCAGTCTTGAGGCCGAGGTCCTTGGCGACGGTCTCGGCGAGCTTGGGGCTGGCCAGGGTCTCGAAGAAGACGGTGGTCGCGCCGTTGTCCCGGGCGGCCTTCTGCACGTCGGCGAGCCGGGCCGGGGTGGGCTCGGACTCCGGGTCGATGCCGTTGATGGCGACCTGGGTGAGGCCGTAGCGCTCGGCGAGGTAGCCGAAGGCGGCGTGGCTGGTGATGAAGGTCTTGGTCTTCGCACCCTTCAGGCCGTCCTGGAACTCCTTGTCCAGGGCGGTGAGCCGGCCGACCAGCTCCTCGGTGTTCTTGCGGTAGTCGGCGGCGTGCGCCGGGTCGGCCTTGGCGAACTCCTCGCCGACGCTCTTGGCGACCTGGGCGTAGCGGGTCGGGTCGAGCCACAGGTGCGGGTCGCCGGCGGACCCGTCGTGGTCGTGGCCGTCGCCCTCGGCGTGGCCCTCCTCGTGGTGCTGCTCCAGCGGGCCGGCCGCGGTCGCGTCGACCCGGTGCTTGGCCTCGGACTGGGCGACCGCCTTGTCGACGTTGGGCTGGAGGCCCTTGAGGTAGACCACCGCGTCGGCCTTCCGGACGGTGCCGATCTGCTTGGCGGTGAGCTCCAGGTCGTGCGGTTCGACGCCGGCCGCGGTGAGGCCGGTGACCTTGACGTGCTCGCCGCCGATCTGCGCGGCGAGGTACTCCATCGGGTAGAAGGAGGCGACGACGTCCAGCTTGCCGGCGCCCTTGGCGCTGCTGTCGCCGCCGCACGCGGTGAGCAGGAGCGCGGCGGAGAGGGTGGTGGCGGCGAGGGCTATGGAGCTGCGAGCACGTCGTCGGATCATCATGACAACCATTCTCAACTTAGATGGAAATGATTGTCAAATCACTCGGATGGTCGTACCGAGGAGGTGGCGGGGAGGTGGCGGGGAGGTGGCGCACCCGCTCCTGGCTGGTCGATACCGATTTGAACCGCGTACCCGTATGGCCGGTAACCTGAGGTATTCGGGTACGCGCAACCAGCCGCACCCTCACCGCGCCGTCGTACTGAAGAGAGCACTGTGGCCGCCGACAAGATCGAGACGATCGTCAGCCTGAGCAAGCGCCGTGGCTTCGTCTACCCCTGCAGCGAGATCTATGGCGGCACGCGTGCCGCCTGGGACTACGGGCCGCTGGGCGTCGAGCTCAAGGAGAACATCAAGCGCCAGTGGTGGCGTGCGATGGTCCAGGCGCGGGAGGACGTCGTCGGACTCGACTCGTCGGTGATCCTGGCCCGCGAGGTCTGGGAGGCCTCCGGCCACGTCGCCACCTTCAACGACCCGCTGACCGAGTGCCTCTCCTGCCACAAGCGCCACCGGGCCGACCACCTGGAGGAGAAGTACGAGGCCAAGCACGGGCACCTGCCGGCCAACGGCCTCAAGGACATCAACTGCCCCGACTGCGGCACCAAGGGCTCCTTCACCGAGCCCAAGGAGTTCTCGGGCATGCTGAAGACCCACCTCGGCGTCACCGAGGAGGCCGGCGGCCTGGCCTACCTGCGCCCGGAGACCGCGCAGGGCATCTTCACCAACTTCAGGGCCGTCCAGACCACCTCGCGCAAGAAGCCGCCGTTCGGCATCGCCCAGGTCGGCAAGAGCTTCCGCAACGAGATCACCCCCGGCAACTTCATCTTCCGGACCCGCGAGTTCGAGCAGATGGAGATGGAGTTCTTCGTCAAGCCGGGCGAGGACGACGAGTGGCACGAGTACTGGCTCCAGCAGCGCTGGAACTGGTACGTCGACCTCGGCCTGCGCACCGAGAACATGCGCTTCTTCGAGCACCCGAAGGAGAAGCTCTCCCACTACGCCAAGCGCACGGTGGACATCGAGTACCGCTTCAACTTCGGCGGCCAGGAGTTCTCCGAGCTGGAGGGCGTCGCCAACCGCACCGACTACGACCTGGCGGTGCACAGCGAGCACTCCGGCCAGGACCTCAAGTACTTCGACCAGGAAGCCAACGAGCGGTACTTCCCGTACGTCATCGAGCCGGCCGCGGGCCTCAACCGCGCCATGCTGGCCTTCCTGCTCGACGCCTACTTCGAGGACGAGGCGCCCAACGCCAAGGGCGTCATGGAGAAGCGCGTCGGCATGCGGCTGGACCCGCGCCTGGCCCCGGTCAAGGTCGCGGTGCTCCCGCTCTCCCGCAACGCCGACCTCTCCCCGAAGGCCCGCGGGCTGGCCGCCGACCTGCGCACCGCCTGGAACGTCGAGTTCGACGACGCCGGCGCGATCGGAAAGCGCTACCGCCGCCAGGACGAGATCGGCACGCCGTTCTGCGTCACCGTCGACTTCGACACCCTTGAGGACAACGCGGTGACCGTCCGCGAGCGCGACACCATGGCGCAGGAGCGCGTCTCGCTCGACCAGGTCAAGTCCTACCTGGCGGCCCGCCTCATCGGCTGCTGACGCCACCCCCCGGGTGGGAGCCCCCGTACGCCTCCGGGCGGGCGGGGGCTCTGCGTTCTCCGGGTCCTTCGTGTTTCTGCGCCGGGTGCTCCGCGACGTCCGCGCCGGGTGCTCCGCGACGCCCGCCGGGTGCCGGTCAGCGGCGGTTCCACCAGGAGCGCTGCGGCGCGGAGACGGCGGTCGGCAGCCCGGCCGAGCGCAGCGCGGCGTAGGTGGTGCGGTGGCGGGCGGCGTCGGCGGCCAGCGCGGTCAGCAGCTCGTCGTACAGCTCGCGCCGGCTGTCCGGCTCCGTCAGGGAGCTCAACGCACCGGCCAGCCGGGCCAGTTCCGCGGGCGGGCGGAGCGCGGCAAGCTCGTGGATCAGCATCGGGGCGAGCGGCACCGGGAGCGCGGCGGCCAGTTCGGCGAGATCGGCGGCGGGCCGGCCGGCGGCCTGGCGCAGCAGCGTCCGGACGTCCTCGGCGCGGCCGGAGCCGTGCAGTCCGGCGGCCAGCGCGGCCAGCCGGTCGGTCGGCGCGGAGCCCCACTCCCAGAGCAGGGTGGCGCCGTCGGCGTGCTGCCCGGCGTCCTCCAGGGCCGCCAGCAGGGCGGGCAGCGCGGCGGCCGGGTAGCTCCACAGGGCGTGGAAGAGCTCGGTGGCCTCCTCGGTCAGTCCGGCCTGGCGCAGTTCGCCGAGGGTCCGGGCGGCCTGGCGGGGCGCACCCTGCGCGGCGGCGCGGGCCAGCCGGCGGGAGGCTCCGCCCGGGGACAGCAGCCCGGCCAGCCGGGCCACGTCGGACGGGGCGAGCCGGGTGGCGGCCCGGGCCAGCAGGGCGTTCACCTCCTCGGCGGGCCCGGTGCGGCCGAGGTCGGCGATCCGGGAGGCGAGCGCGGTCAGTTCGGCGGCGGAGCGGCGGCGGGGCGGGGCGGGGGCGGGCTGCGGGGGCAGCAGCGGGTGCGGCTGCGGGGCGGGTTCGGCCGGGGCCTGCCGGACGCCGCCGAAACGGGCGCCGGTCGCGGGCGGCGGCGGTGCCAGCTGCGGCGGGGCGGCCTGCGGCGGGGCGGCCGGGGCGGTCGGCTCGTACCCGGTGCCGGCGAACCGCGCCCCGGTCGGTTGGTGCGGGATGAGGTCGCGCAACCGTCCCTCGACGGACTGCAGTTGCTCGCTCAGCTCCGAGCAGCGGGCGCCCAGCCCCTCGCGCAGCGTCCGCGCCTGGGCGAGCCGGTGCAGCAACTCCTCGTCGGGGCGGTCCTGTTGCCGGACGGCCTCGGACAACCGGCGCTCGCGCTGGGTGGCGTACTGCCGGGCGCGCAGCAACTCGTCGAGTTCGGCCCGCAGTTCCTCCGCCTCCTGGGCGGGTTGGGTGCTCCGGCCCGGTTGTGCCGGTGATGGTGTTCGCATGGTGACCGTCCCGCCCCGTTCGCCTGACCCTGACTTCCGGTCATCCTGGCGTCGCGATACGGCGGACGCGTTACGTCCGTGCGTCCAACGGTTTGCAACTCGCGTCCGGCGCTGCGGTGCCGGCCGGGTGCGGCGGCGGATCCGGTCCGCGTGGCGGGCCCGGTCCGGGGGCGCTGAGCTGCGGGGTCGCCGTCGGCGCACGCCGCCGTAGGCGGGTGCGGCGGGCCGCCCCGTCCGTGCGCCGTTTCGGGAGCCCGTAACGGCGCACGGACGGGCTGGGGGCGCGCGCGACGGGGCGCTCACGCCCCCCGTCCGGCGGGGGTCACTCCGCAGCGAGCCGGGTGCGGGCCTCCATCAGCGCGAAGCCGAGCAGGTTCTCGCCGCGCCACTGCGCGGGGTGCGGGGCCCGCTCGTCCTCGGCGGCCAGGCCGATGCCCCAGATCCGGTCCATCGGGCTGGCCTCCACCAGGACCCGCTGCGCCGTGCCGAGCAGATAGGCGCGGAGCGCCTCGTCCTGACCGAACTTGGCGACGTTCCCCTCCACCACCAGGGCGAACCGCCCGGCCCGCCAGACCGCGTCGTCGAAGCCGCGGACCTGGCGGCCCAGGCTCTTCGCCTCGGCGGGCGTCCGGGCGGCGAGGATGCGCGGCACGATCGCCTCGTCGCCGAACATCCGGGCCTTGCCGGCCATCATCCAGTGCTCGGCCGTCGCGTACGACACCCCGTCGACGGTGAACTCCCCGCGCCACCACTGGCTCAGCGACCCCGCGCCGATCGAACCGTCCCGCTGCGGCTGATGGCCCCAGAACATCACCCACTTCGGCTGCGCGCCGAGCGCGACCGCCGTCACGAGATCGGCCCGGTTGCGGGCGGCGAGCGGGTCGACCTGCTGCATGTCCGTCATATCGTCATCCTGACACGAAGGGGGTGGCGGCGGCCAACGGCTTTTGCGCGAGCCCGGAGCCGTCAGCCGCCGACCGTCAGCCGATCGAGCGGGGGAGCCGGAGGGTCAGGCCGAACACCGCGCACGAGCCCAGCAGCTGGATGCCGAGGCAGAGCGCGAGCGCACGTGCCTCGCCGAGCCCGGGCGCGAGCGCCAGGTAGAGCGAGCCGAGGGTGGCGACGCCGAGCGCCAGCCCCGACTGGTGGCTGGTGGCGAGGACCCCGCTGCCCACGCCCGCCCGGTCGGCGGGCACCCCGGCGAGCACCACCCGGAACAGCGGGGTCCCGATCAAACCCTGGCCGACACCCGCCAGCGCCACACCCGGCGCCATCCGCAGCGGGGTCAGCCCCGGCCAGTCGGCGAGCACGGTCAGCGCCAGCACCGCCAGGCCCGCCGCCTGTACGGCGGCCCCGGCCGTCAGGACCCGGCTGCCGAAGCGGCCGATCAGCCGCGGGCCCGCCAGCGAGGCGGTGAAGTAGCCGGCGGCCATCGGCGCCAGCGCCCAGCCCGCCGCGACCGGCCCGAGGTGCAGGCCCTGCTGCAGGGCGATCGCCACCACGAACATGAAGCCGCCGAACCCCCCGAAGAAGGGGAGGGCGATCCCCAGCCCCCGGCGCAGCTCCGGGATCCGCAGCAGGCTCGGCGGCACCAGGGCGTCCCCGCCGCGCCGTTCGGTCCGGTGCTCGACCACGGCGAAGGCGGCGGCGAGCGGCGGGAAGAGGGCGAGCAGCAGCCACGACCAGAGCGGCCACCCCGCGGCCCGGCCCGCCATCAGCGGCACCAGCAGGGCGAGCAGCGCGCCGGTCAGCAGCAGGGTGCCGGGCACGTCGACGCGGGCGGCCCGTTCGGCGCGGCTCTCCGGCACGTACCGCAGGGCGAGGAGCGCGGCCAGTACGGCGAACGGTACGTTCAGCAGGAAGACCGGACGCCAGCCGGAGCCGAACAGCTCGGCGGCGACCAGCACCCCGCCGAGCACCTGCCCCACCACCACGGAGATCCCGGCGACCGCCCCGTAGACGCTCAGCGCCCGGCCGCGCCGGGCCCCGGTGGTGGCGGCGGTGATGGTGCCGAGCACCTGCGGGACCAGCAGGGCCGCCGAGGCGCCCTGGGCCGCGCGGGCGGCGACCAGCGACCACGCCCCCGGGGCGAGACCGCAGGCCAGCGAGGTGACGGCGAAGGCGGCGGAGCCGGCGACGAACAGCCGGCGCCGCCCGTACGTGTCGCCGAGCCGGCCGCCGACGACCAGCAGCACCGCGAAGGCGAGGCCGTAGCCGGCGGCGACCAGCTCCAGCACGGCCGGGCCGGCGGCGAGCTCGCGGTCGATGGTGGGCAGGGCGACGTTGACGACGAAGAAGTCGAGGAACGGCAGGAACGCACCGAGCAGGACGGTGGCCAGCCCGGCCGGTCCCAGGGCGGGCACGGCGGGGGCCGTCCGCGCGGGCGCCGCGGTGGCGGTCGGCGGAGCTGCGGGCGGGGCGGGACGGGTGGCGGTGGTGAGGTCTCGGATCACGGACACCACGATCGAAGCTCCGTCAGCCTGGTACCAGAGTGCACTTATCCAGGTATCAGGAGTACCTGGCACCGAGGATCGGCCGTCCGCCATGCTGGGGGCATGAGCCCCACCCGCGCTCCCGCCGCTCCGCCCGCCCCCACCCGCGCCTCTGCTCCGGGGCCCGCCCACGCCCCCGCCCACGCCCCCGCGCCGGCCGGACCGGCCGAGGCCCGCCGGCACGAGCTGGCCGCCTTCCTGCGCAGCCGCCGGGAGCGGATCGCCCCGGAGCAGGTCGGCCTGCCGACCACCGGCCGCCGCCGGACACCGGGCCTGCGGCGCGAGGAGGTGGCGCAGCTCGCCGCCGTCGGGGTCACCTGGTACACGTGGCTGGAGCAGGGGCGCGCGATCCAGGTCTCCGTGCAGGTGCTGGACGCGGTGGCCCGGGCGCTGCTGCTCGACCCGGCCGAGCGCTCGCACCTGTTCGTCCTGGCGGGCGCGGAGGACCCGTCGCCGGTCAGGCAGTGTGCGGCGGTGACCCCGGCGGTCCGGCTGGTGCTGGAGCAGATGTCGCCCTTCCCGGCCGCGGTGGTCAACGCCCGATTCGACGTGCTGGCGCACAACCCCGAGTACACCTGGCTGGTGGGCGACCTCGACGCGCTGCCGTTCGAGGACCGCAACCTGCTGTGGATGGCCTTCATGCCCTCGCGCTTCCGGGAGGTGCTGGTCGACCACGAGGCCGAGCGCGAGGCGATGGTGGCGCGGTTCCGCTCGGGGATGGCCGACCACGCCGCCGAACCGGCCTGGAAGGCGCTGCTCACCCGGCTGCGGTCGGCCTCGCCGGACTTCGAGGCGGCCTGGCGGCGGCACGACGTGCAGCATCCGGGCAACGGGGTGAAGCGGTTCCTGCTCCCGGGGATCGGGCTGCTGCACTGCGATTACACCGGCTTCTGGCTCGGTCCGCGCCCCAGCACCCGGCTCGTGGCGTACACCCCGCGCGACGACGCGACCCGCGCGCGGATGGCGCTGCTGGCGGGCGGGCTCCCGCAGTAGCGGGCCGGGGGCGGTCCGCCGGAGCCGGTCCGCCGGGGGCGACCCGCCGCGCCGCCGGGGCCGGTCAGCCGGAGCCGGTCCGCCGGGCCGATCCGCCGGGTGGGGGACAATGAAGAGTCCCGAGCCCGCCGTCCAGAGGATCCGCCGCGCATGACCGCCACGCCCGACACCCCCGCGACCGCCTCCGGGTTCGCGCCGCTCAGCATCGGCCCGATGCAGGTGTGGCCGCCCGTCGTCCTGGCGCCGATGGCGGGGATCACCAACGCGCCGTTCCGGACCCTGTGCCGGGAGCAGAGCGGCGGCAAGGGCCTGTTCGTCAGCGAGATGATCACGACCCGGGCGCTGGTCGAGCGCAACGCCAAGACCATGCAGCTGATCAGGTTCGACCCGAGCGAGAAGCCGCGCTCCATCCAGCTGTACGGGATCGACCCGGTGACCGTCGGCAAGGCGGCCCGGATGATCTCGGACGAGGGCCTGGCCGACCACATCGACCTCAACTTCGGCTGCCCGGTGCCCAAGGTGACGCGCAAGGGCGGCGGCTCGGCCCTGCCGTACAAGCGCAACCTGCTGCGGGACATCCTGCGCGAGGCGGTCGCCAACGCCGGCGACCTGCCGGTGACCATGAAGATGCGCAAGGGCATCGACGACGACCACCTCACCTACCTGGACGCCGGGCGGATCGGCGCCGAGGAGGGGGTGTCCGCGATCGCCCTGCACGGCCGCACCGCCGCCCAGCACTACGGCGGCACCGCCGACTGGTCGGCGATCGCGCGGCTGCGGGAGTCCGTTCCGGCGCACATCCCGGTGCTCGGCAACGGCGACATCTGGGCGGCGGACGACGCGGTGCGGATGATGCGCGAGACCGGCTGCGACGGCGTGGTGGTCGGCCGCGGCTGCCTGGGGCGCCCGTGGCTGTTCAAGGACCTGGTCGCGGTCTTCGAGGGTGACACCGACTACGCCCGCCCGGTCTTCGCCGACGTGGCGCGGGCGATGGTGCGCCACGCGCAGCTGCTCGGCGAGTGGATCGGCGACGAGGCGCGCGGGGTGATCGACTTCCGCAAGCACGTCGCCTGGTACACCAAGGGCTTCTCGGTCGGCTCCGAGCTGCGGGTGAAGCTGGCCAACTCCTCCTCGCTCGCCGAGTTGGCCGAAACCCTGTCCTCGGTGGAGCAGGACCAGGGCTGGCCGGCGGGCGCGGACGGCCCGCGCGGGCGGACCAGCGGCAACAACCGGGTGGTCCTGCCCGAGGGCTGGTTGGACGATCCGTACGACTGCGCCGTTCCGAGCGCTGACGCCGAATCGGACAGCTCCGGCGGATGATCTGTACTCGGCGGCAGAAATGCCCCTGAGGGGGCGGTGGCCGCCGCGTCCGAGCCCTCTTGGCCGATCTGGCCAAGAGGGCTCCTTTTCGGCGTGTCGATGTCACGGAACGGCAACGTCCGTGGACGCAGTGCGACGATCGGACGAGGTTGCCTACGCACAACTGGTGAGATGCGCTCGTGACGCTTGCCACATACGCTCGCGGCGCCGGCGGCCCGATGCGACGAAATGGACAGGTCGGGGGTGGATCGCTTCCCGAAGGGGGGCGGCGGAGGATCGGCCGGTCGGTATGCAGGAAATCAAGCCGGGGCAACACGGTGGACGGTCGGCCATCACCCTCCGTCCGCATCGTGTGATCTTCGGGTTTCCGATCGTTCAAGAGTTGAAGGCAAGCTAGCGTCAGGGGGACGATTTCACCAACAGAGGTGAACGCCTTTATGTGCATTCGATCTGCCGGGTTACTAATGGGTACTGGCCTCGTACGGCCTATTGGCGGCGCGGAAGTGCCTTCGAAATGGGTATGTTCTCCGGCGTCAGGGCAACCGTGTGCGAGGAGACCGACCCGTGCCGTCCCAGCAGAAGTTTGTTTACTCCTTCACCGAAGGAAACAAGGACCTCAAGGATCTTCTTGGTGGCAAGGGCGCGAACCTGGCCGAGATGACCAACCTGGGCCTCCCGGTCCCCCCGGGGTTCACCATCACCACCGAGGCCTGCAAGGTCTTCCTGGAGACCGGCAGCGAGCCGGCCTCGCTGCACGCGGAGATCAGCGCCCACCTGGAGGCCCTTGAGGCCGAGATGGGCAAGAAGCTCGGACAGGCGGACAACCCGCTGCTGGTCTCGGTGCGCTCCGGCGCCAAGTTCTCCATGCCCGGCATGATGGACACCGTCCTGAACATCGGCCTCTCCGACGTCTCGGTGCAGGGGCTGGTCGCCCAGTCCGGCAACGAGCGGTTCGCCTGGGACTCCTACCGCCGCCTGGTCCAGATGTTCGGCAAGACCGTGCTGGGCGTCGACGGCGAGCTGTTCGAGGAGGCCCTGGACGAGGCCAAGCACGCCAAGGGCACCACCAGCGACCTGGACCTGGATGCTTCCGACCTCCGGGAACTCGTCGAGGTGTTCAAGGGCATCGTCGAGCGCGAGACCGGCCGGGCCTTCCCGCAGGAGCCGCGCGAGCAGATGGACCTCGCCGTCCACGCCGTCTTCCACTCCTGGAACGGCGACCGCGCCCGGCTGTACCGCCGCCAGGAGCGCATCCCGAACGACCTGGGCACCGCGGTCAACGTCTGCACCATGGTCTTCGGCAACCTCGGCGAGGACTCCGGCACCGGCGTCGCCTTCACCCGTGACCCCTCCACCGGCCACCAGGGCGTCTACGGCGACTACCTGTCCAATGCCCAGGGCGAGGACGTCGTCGCCGGCATCCGCAACACCCTGCCGCTGTCCGAGCTGGAGAAGCTCGACAAGAAGTCGTACGACGAGCTCATGGCGATCATGCAGAAGCTCGAGAACCACTACCGCGACCTCTGCGACATCGAGTTCACCATCGAGCGCGGCAAGCTCTGGATGCTGCAGACCCGTGTGGGCAAGCGCACCGCCGCCGCCGCCTTCCGGATCGCCGTCCAGCTGGTCGACCAGGGCCTGATCGACCTGGACGAGGCCCTGATGCGGGTCACCGGCGGCCAGCTCTCGCAGCTGATGTTCCCGCGCTTCGCCCCGACCGCCGAGTCCAAGCAGATCGCCTGGGGCCTCGCCGCCTCGCCCGGCGCCGCGATCGGCAAGATCGTGTTCGACTCGTACACCGCGGTGAAGTGGTCGCGCTCCGGTGAGAAGGTCATCCTGGTCCGCCGCGAGACCAACCCGGACGACCTGGACGGCATGATCGCCGCCGAGGGCATCCTCACCTCGCGCGGCGGCAAGACCTCGCACGCGGCCGTCGTCGCCCGCGGCATGGGCAAGACCTGTGTCTGCGGCGCCGAGGAGCTGGAGGTCGACACCAAGCGCCGCCGGATGACCACCGCCGACGGCCTGGTGCTGGAGGAGGGCGACGTCGTCTCGATCGACGGCGCGACCGGCAAGGTCTACCTCGGCGAGGTGCCCGTGCTGCCCTCCCCGGTGGTGGAGTACTTCGAGGGCACCCTGCACGCGGGCGCCGACGTCCAGGGCGGCCTGGTCCAGGCCGTGCACCGGCTGATGTCGCACGCCGACGGCCGCCGCCGCCTCGCGGTGCGCGCCAACGCCGACAACGCCGAGGACGGCGGGCGCGCCCGCCGCTACGGAGCCCAGGGCATCGGCCTGTGCCGCACCGAGCACATGTTCCTCGGTGAGGAGCGCCGCAAGGAGGTCGAGCACCTGATCCTGGCGGACAACGACAAGGACCGCGAGCTCGCCCTCTCCACCCTGCTGCCGATGCAGAAGGGCGACTTCCTGGAGCTCTTCCAGGCGATGGACGGACTGCCCGTCACCGTCCGCCTGCTCGACCCGCCGCTGCACGAGTTCCTCCCGGACATCACCGAGCTGTCGGTGCGCGTCGCCCTCGCCGAGGCCCGCAAGGACCCGAACGAGAACGACCTGCGCCTGCTCCAGGCGGTGCACAAGCTGCACGAGCAGAACCCGATGCTCGGCCTGCGCGGCGTCCGCCTCGGCCTGGTCATCCCCGGCCTGTTCGGCATGCAGGTCCGCGCCATCGCCGAGGCCGCGGCCGAGCGCAAGCTGGCGGGCGGGGACCCGCGCCCCGAGGTGATGATCCCGCTGGTCGGCACCGTCCAGGAGCTGGAGCTGGTCCGCGACGAGTGCGAGCGCGTGCTGGCCGAGGTCTGCACCTCCACCGGCGTGCAGCTCGACATCAAGCTCGGCACCATGATCGAGCTGCCGCGCGCCGCCGTCACGGCCGGCCAGATCGCCGAGGCCGCCGAGTTCTTCTCCTTCGGCACCAACGACCTCACCCAGACCGTCTGGGGCTTCTCCCGCGACGACGTCGAGGCCTCGTTCTTCACCGCCTACCTGGAGAAGGGCATCTTCGGGGTCTCCCCCTTCGAGACCATCGACCGGGACGGCGTCGGCTCGCTCGTCAGGCACGCCGTCGAGGCCGGCCGGGCCACCCGCCCCGACCTCAAGCTCGGCGTCTGCGGCGAGCACGGCGGCGACCCGGACTCGGTCCACTTCTTCCACGAGGTGGGGCTGGACTACGTCTCCTGCTCCCCCTTCCGGATCCCGGTGGCGCGCCTGGAGGCCGGCCGCGCCGCCATCGAGTCTGCGGGCAGCGACTCGCGCTGACCGGGGGTGGGCACCCGCTTCGCCAGGCATCGGCGGGGTGGGGTCCAACCACCGGCACGGCGCGGTCAGTCGCTGACCGCTTCCCCTCCCGCCGTCTGAGCTGGCGCGAGGGGCGTACACCGGAGCTCGGCGCAGGAGAACCGGCGTACGTGATGCGGCCGGGGCGGGAACGGACAACGGCGTCCGTCCCCGCCCCGGCCGCCGGCATTTCCGGGCCGCCGGGGCGCCTTCGCGTGCCGTGCGGCGGCCCGCTGCCAGGCTGGGGGGATGTCCAGTCCGAGCGGTCGGAACCGCCTGATCGTCATCGTCGCCACCCTGCTCTGCGGGGTGGCCGCGGCCCTCGCGTACGGCCTCGCGGGCTCCGGCGCCGACCCCGGTCCCGAGGCCGGCCCGTCCCCGGCCTCCTCGCCGACACCCGCCTCCGCCGCCGCCTCCGCGTCGCGCCCGGCGTCCGCGCCCGCCTCGGCGGCGACCGGCTGGACCCCCTCCGACCCGGGGCTCGCGGACGTCTGCCGCACCCGGCTCCCGGCGCAGGCCGACCGCACCCTGGTCCTGATCGCCCAGGGTGGGCCGTACCCCTACCGCGCGGACGGCACCGTCTTCCAGAACCGGGAGAACCGCCTGCCCCGCAGGGCGTCCGGCTACTACCGCGAGTACACCGTCACCACCCCCGGGGCCACCGACCGCGGCGCCCGGCGGATCGTCACCGGCGGCGCGGGCGAGCAGTACTGGACGGCCGACCACTACACGACCTTCGAGGAGATCGACGCGCGCTGCTGAAAGTACTTTCCAATCAGGAAAGTAGATGCCACACTGGAATCAGCGACCACGCGACCGCGTGTCGACGCGCCGGCTGCGTCCGCGCGTCCGTCCAGAGGGGGATTCCATGAGCAGTTCCGCGTCCGAGCACCTGTCCGCCGCTGAGGCCCTGCGCCTCGCCGAGCAGGCCCGCGCCGCCTCCGGGGACCCGGCCCGGCTGCCCGCCTGGTACGGCCCGGCCTTCGGAGCCGGCTTCACGCTGTACGGCACCGGGCTCGGCCAGGTCATCGGCTCGGACCAGCCGTGGATGGTCGGGGTCGTCGCCGCCGGGTTCGCCGCCCTCACCGGCGCCCTGGCCGCGCTCGCCTCCCGGCAGGGCGGCATCGTGCGCCGCACGGCGCCGGGCATCGGCGGCCCGGTCGTGCTGGCGGTGCTGTCCGTCATCGGCGCCGCGCTGGCCGGGCTGCTGCTCGCCCTCGCGGCCGGCGGCGGGGCGCGCTCGATGGGCGCCGTCGCCGGGATCGCGGCGGGCGCGGCGTTCTGGATCGCCTCCGGGCGGCTGAACGCCTTCGTCGAGCGCCGCTCCGGGAAGCGCTGATGCCCTCCGACGCGCTCGACGCCCTGCTCCAGCACCCGACCCGGCTGACCGTGCTGGCCTTCCTCAGCGGCTGCCGCGAGGCCGAGTTCGGCGTGGTGCGGGACTACTGCGAGGTCTCCGACTCGGTGCTCAGCAAGGCCGCGAGCGCCCTGGAGGAGGCGGGGTACGTGGCGGTGAAGAAGGGGTACGTCGGCAAGCGCCCGCGCACCTGGCTCGCCGCCACCGGGGCCGGCCGGACCGCGCTCGCCGACCACCTCGCCGTCCTCCAGCGGCTGGCCGCCGCGGCCGGGGCCGCCGGCGCCCGGCACGACGCGCCCGCCTGACGGCCCGCCCGACGCGCCCGCCCCGCCCGGGCCCGCAGCCAAGGGCCCCGGACGGTCTACCGGCGGGCGCGCTGCCAGCTGATCCGGCGGTGCGCGGCGTGCGGGCCGGTCGCGAGCAGGGTCCGGAGCTGCTCCAGGACCGGCCCCGGGTCGCGGCGCAGCTGCAGCGGGGTCGCCCGGACGACCGGGAGGCCCGCCGCGGTGAGCCGGTTGGCCGGGCCGGGCCGTGCTCGTGGTCGGCCGGGCACAGGTGCCAGGCGCGCGAGTCGATCTCCAGGGCCACGCAGGCGTCCGGCCAGTAGGCGTCCGGTACGGCGAGGAAGCGGCCGTCCAGGTGCAGCACCGGGTTCCAGAGCGGCTCCGGCAGCCCGGTGCCGAGCAGCAAGCTCGCGGGTCTCGCCCTCGGCCACCGAGCGCACCCCCGCCGCCAGCTCCTCCACCACCCGGGCCACCCCGGGCCGCTCAGCGGCGTCCGGCCGGGCGAGCAACTGGTCCAGCAGCTCGCCGAGTTCGCAGCGCCGGCGCTGCACCGCCTCGGCGCACAGCGCCCGGTAGCGGCGCTGCCCGTCCGCCCCGGGCGCGAGATCGGCCAGGGCCCGGGCGACCGTGGTGCTCCACAGTCCGTCGTCGCGCCGCAAGCCGCCCGGCATCGGCCCGGCCGCCCGGTGGACCCGGACGAAGGAGCGGTCGGCCACCCGCCGCCCGGCCGGTACCAGCACGTCGACCTCCGCGAGGTCCGCCGGGTGGCCCGCACTGGGCAGCCCGGCGTCCGCCAGGACCGCCCACCCGGTCAGCAGCACCCCGCCTCCGCGAGGTCCGCCGGGTGGCCCGCACCGGGCAGCCCGGCGTCCGCCAGGACCGCCCACCCGGTCAGCAGCACCCCGCCGTCCCGCGGCGCCGCGCCCTTCGGCGCCGCGTACGCGAGGGCCGCCCGCAGCCGCTGGTGCGCGGTCAGCCGTCCGCTCTGCAGGCAGATCACCCAAGGCAGCACCTGCTGCCAGGGCCCGCCCGGCCGCAGCCGGTGCGCGATCGTGCCGGAGGGCACCCCGAGCCCGACCAGCTGGGCCCGGGTGACGACGTGCTGCTGGTCGGCGCCGAGCAGCAGCAGCGGGGAGAGCGCCTCGATGCGGGTCAGGCCCACCTGCTGCCCACCGGGGTCGGCGGCATGCGGAACACCACCCGGTGGGGGAGTGCGGTACGGGGCGTTGACGGCGGCGGGCGGGCCGCCGGGGGAGGTCAGGCCGGGATCAGGCGCCCGGCGCCACCGCCGTGTCTAAGGCACTCCTGGTTGATCGCGCGGTCCGGCGCGCTCGGCGAGGTGGCGGCGGCGATCCGCAGCTCGATGATGTCGCGGACGGCCGGCCACTCGGAGTCCAGGATCGAGTAGAAGGCGGTGGAGCGGACCACGCCGTCCAGCCCGCGCGAGTGGGCCCGGCGGACACCCTCCGAGGTGGCCCCGAGCCGCTCGATGGCGGCCCGCGAGCGCAGGTTGCGGGCGTCGGCGCGGAGCGAGATCCGCTGCACCCCCCACTCCTCGAAGGCGTGGCGCAGCATCAGCAGCTTGGCCTCGGTGTTGATGCCGGTGCCCTGGGCGCGCGGGGAGAGCCAGGTGTTGCCGATCTCGGCGGCGTCCGGGACGGCGGTCGCCGGGTCGCCGTGCGGCACGCCGGGGGCCGGCGGCCAGACCATCGGCCCCTTCCAGTAGTCCAGCTCCAGGAAGCGGGTGGAGCCGACCACCCGGCTGTCGGCCGTACTCACCGTGGCGAACGGCAGCGAGCGGCCCGCGGCCCGGTCGGCGAGGGCGCGCGCGATGTAGTCGCGGGCCGCTTCCAGGCCGTGCGGGACGGGGGTGAAGGCGTAGGTCGTACGGTCCTCGGCGCCGGCCATGGCGAGGGCCTCGGCGTGGTGCGCGGCGAGGGGCTCCAGCCGCACGGTGCGGCCGGTGAGGATGACAGGTACGGGCACGGAAACCTTCGGTCCTTCGGCGGTCGGAGGGGTCCCTCGTGCCGGGGGGAGGCAGGAGGGGCGGTGGGACGTTTCGCCCCGGCTCCGGTGGTGCCGCCCGTGCCGGTGCACGCCGGAGGTCCGGCGGGCGGTGCGGGGGTGGCGGCCCGGAGGCGGGCAGCGCGGTGCCGGAACGGACACGGGTCCACGGACCGGTCCGGCGGGGATGAGCGAGGGGACAGTGTGCGTCCGCGAGATGGCCGAGGAGGGAACGAGAGCGCGAAGGGAAGCAGGCGGCCAGGTGAAGGCAAGATGCGTCGTGGGGGGCTGGCCGCGCAGCGGTCCGGGACGCGGTCGACGGCGTTACGGTACGACGTGACGACGACGCGACGATGCGAGGCAGCGAGAGGACGATACCTGCCAGAAGGCGGTGCGTCACTTCGCGGCACACGAATGGTCCCCCGCGCCGTCGACCGTCCGACCCGGAAGGGCCACCGGACGCCTCTGACCAGGGGTTTTCCATCCGGGTGCGATCATGGTCCGGGCGGCGGTCGGCGGGGCGGGAATTCCCGTGACGCGCGGCGCGCTGGAGACAGGGACAAGGACGGACGACGAGTAGAGATCGGGGTGTGGGTGCACGGTGCGTGATCCCCAGTCGCTGTACGAGCTGGACCAGCAGGGCGTGGCCGCGGTGGCCGCGGCGAACGCGGCCCTGCGCGACACCGGCGCCGGCCTCGTGCTGCTGCACCACTTCGAGGGCTTCATGGACGCCGGCGAGGCCGGCGGCCAGGTCGTGGACCACCTGCTGGAGCAGGGCGACGTGCAGGTGGTGGCCCGCTTCGACCACGACCGCCTGGTCGACTACCGGGCCCGCCGCCCCGCGATGCTCTTCGACCGCGAGCGCTGGTCCTCCTACGACCCGCCGGAGATCCTGCTGCAGCTGGTGCACGACGCGGCCGGCGCGCCGTTCCTGTTGCTCAGCGGCCCCGAGCCGGACGTCGAGTGGGAGGCGTTCACGGCCGCCGTGCGGCAGCTGGTGGAGCTGTTCGACGTCCGGCTGACGCTGGACTTCCACGGCATCCCGATGAACGTGCCGCACACCCGCCCGGTCGGGCTGACCCCGCACGGCACCCGGCTCGACCTCGCCGCCGGGTACCCGGTCTGGTTCGAGCAGGCCCAGGTGCCGGGCAGCGCGCAGGCGCTGCTGGAGTACCGGCTCGCCGAGGCCGGGCACGACGTGCTGGGCTTCGCGGTGCACGTGCCGCACTACATCGCCCGGTCGGCCTACCCGGCGGCGGCGGTGCTGATCCTGGAGGCCGTCCAGTCGGCGACCGGCCTGGTGCTGCCGGGGACGCAGCTGCGCGAGCGCGGCGCCGAGGTGCACGCCGAGATCGAGGAGCAGTTGGCGCACGGCGACGGCGAACTGCGCTCCGCCATCCAGGGGATGGAGGGCCAGTACGACGCGGTGGCCGGTGCCGAGAGCCGGGAGAGCCTGCTGGCGGAGCCGGTGGACCTCCCCTCGGCGGACGAGCTGGGCCGCCGCTTCGAGCAGTTCCTGGCCGAGCACGAGCGCGGGCCGGAGTAGTCGAACCGGAGCGGTCGGCCTGCGGGCCTGCCCGGCGGATTCGGCCGAAAACAGCCCCGGCGGCGGGAGTCATCGGTGCCCGCCGTTCGTTGGGCCTGCGGTGCTCGGGGGACGGGCTGCCGAACGGAGAAGACACCCGACTCCTGCCCCAGGGGGATCTTTCGTGTGGACGCACAGGCGCCCGACCGCCGTCGTGACGGCGGTCCTGGCCGCATCGCTGCTGGCCGGCTGCACCGGTGACGACGACCCGCCGTCCACCGCCGGGGCCGCCGCGTCGCCGGCCCGGACGGGTGCGGCGACCGCCGAACGCAGCCCGGCCGCGCCGACGACCCCGCCGCCGGTCGGCCCGTACGTCGCGCTCGGCGACTCCTACACCTCGGGGCTGAAGATCGCCCCGCAGGTCGGCGAGCCGACCGGGTGCGCCCGCTCGGCGGTCAACTACCCGTCGCTGGTCGCGAAGGAGCTGGGCCTGTCGTTCGCCGAGGTGCGGGACGTCAGCTGCAGCAGTGCCAGGACCGGCGACCTGACCGGCCCGCAGAAGGTGTCCGGCGGGGTCAACCCGCCGCAGCTGGACGCGCTCACGCCGGCGACCCGGCTGGTGACGGTGGGGATCGGCGGCAACGACGCCGGCTTCATGGAGGTCGTCGGCCAGTGCGCCAAGGAGAACCTGGTGGACGCGGTTAAGGGCCTGGTCACCGAGGGCGGCCGGGGTGCGGCGCCGTGCCGGGAGCACTACTCCTCCGCCGACGGCGCGGCCGGCGACCAGGTGCAGCGCAAGGTGGACGAGGCCGGGGAGCGGCTGGGCCGGGTGCTGCAGGAGATCAAGCGGCGTTCCCCGCAGGCCCGGGTCCTCGTGGTCGGCTACCCGTCGCTGCTGCCGGCCGACCCGCTGACCTGCGTGCCGGTGCTGGGCCGCGCGGTGGCGCCGGCCGACCTCGGCTTCCTGGCGGAGAAGGAGCAGCAGCTGAACGCGATGCTCAGGGGGCGGGCGCAGGCTGCGGGAGCGGTGTTCGTGGACACCGCGGGGCCGTCGGCCGGTCACGACATGTGCTCCGGGGAGGGGGTCCGCTGGGTGGAGCCGCCGTTCCCGGCCGCGGGACTGGCCGCCATCCACCCCAACGCCCGCGGGCAGCAGGGCGTGGCGACGGCCGTGCTCAAGGCGATCCGGCCCTGACGCCGGTCCCAGCCCGAATCCCGCCCGGCCCGACTCCTGCCCGCCCCGAATCCCGGCGGCCCCGGACGGCGGGGAGCCGTCCGGGGCCGGTCCGGCTCGGGCCGGGAGCCCGCGGGGTCAGACCACCCGCACCGGGTGGACGTCGATCCGCACCTCCGGGTCGTCCAGGCACTCCCCGGTGGCCAGGTCGAAGCGCTGCTTCAGCAGCGGCGAGGCGACGTAGACCCGGCCGTCCGCGGTGGAGCCGAGCAGTCCGCGGGAGAGCACCTGGGCGCCGGTGAACGGGTCCTGGTTGGCGACGCCGTAGAGGCGGTCGTGGCGGTCGCGGAAGACCGCGGCCTGCCGGCCGTCCGGCAGCAGGGCGGCCACGCCGCGCCCGTGCCCGAGGCGCTCCAGCGCGCAGACCGGGGTCCAGGCGCCGTCGTGCCGGAGCTCGACGACGGCGGTGGCGGAGGCGACGGTGGGGAAGGGGGTGGCGACGGTGCTCATCCGATGGTCTCCAGGAGAAGGGCGGGCGTGGTCAGGAGCGGCCGGATCTGCTCGCGCTCCGGGGTGAAGCGGATGCTCGGGTCCTCGGTGCCGGGGGCGTTGACGAAGGAGACGAAACGGGCCAGCCGCTCCGGGTCGGCCAGGGTGGCGGCCCATTCGTCCTGGTACTCGGTGACGTGGCGGGCCATCAGGGCCTCCAGGTCGGCGGCGATGCCGAGGCTGTCGTGCACCACGACGTCCCGGACGTGGTCGAGCCCGCCGTCGATCCGCTCCAGCCAGGCCGAGGTGCGCTCCAGCCGGTCGGCGGTGCGGATGTAGAACATCAGGAACCGGTCGATCAGCCGGATCAGCTCGGCGTCGGAGAGGTCCTGGGCGAGCAGGTCGGCGTGGCGCGGGGTGGCGCCGCCGTTGCCGCCGACGTAGAGGTTCCAGCCGTTGGAGGTGGCGATCACCCCGAAGTCCTTGCCGCGGGCCTCGGCGCACTCCCGGGCGCAGCCGGAGACGGCCGACTTGAGCTTGTGCGGCGAGCGCAGGCCCCGGTAGCGCAGCTCCAGGTGGATGGCCATGGCGACGGAGTCCTGCACCCCGTAGCGGCACCAGGTGGAGCCGACGCAGGACTTCACGGTGCGCAGCGACTTGCCGTACGCGTGGCCGGACTCGAAGCCGGCCGCGACCAGCCGGGTCCAGATCAGCGGCAGCTGTTCGACCCGGGCGCCGAAGAGGTCGATCCGCTGACCGCCGGTGATCTTGGTGTAGAGGCCGAAGTCCCGGGCGACCTCGCCGATGACGATCAGCTTCTCGGGGGTGATCTCACCGCCGGGGATGCGCGGGACGACCGAGTACGAGCCGTTCTTCTGCAGGTTGGCCAGGAAGTGGTCGTTGGTGTCCTGCAGGGCGGCCTGCTCGCCGTCCAGGATGTGCCCGGAGGCGTCCAGCTCGGGGGCGAGCGAGGCGATGATCGAGGCGACGGTCGGCTTGCACACCTCGCAGCCCTCGCCGTCCAGCCGCCCGTGCCCGTCCAGCAGCTGCCGGTGGGTGCTGATCCGCTTGACCCGGACGATCTCGAACAGCTCGGCCCGGGTGTGCGCGAAGCAGGGGCACAGGCCCTTGTCGACCTCGACGCCGCCCGCCTCCAGCTCCTCGGTGACCAGGGTGGAGAGCAGCTTGATGCAGGAGCCGCAGCCGGTGCCCGCCTTGGTGCACTGCTTGACCTGCGGCACCGTGGTGCAGCTGTGCTCGGTGACGGCGGCCCGCACCTGGCCCTTGGTGACGTTGTGGCAGTTGCAGACCACGGCGTCGTCCGGCAGCGCGGCCCCGCCCAGGGCGACCGCCGGGGCCGCCCCGGCGGGCAGCACCAGCGACTCGGCGGGCACCGGCAGCGGCTTGCCGGTGCCGGTCAGCGGCCGCAGCATGGCGTACGCCTCGGCGTCGCCGACCAGGATGCCGCCGAGCAGCGCCCCGTCGGCGGTGACGACCAGCTTCTTGTAGACGCCGGCCCGGGAGTCGGAGTAGACGACGTCGAGGGCGCCGGCGGTGGTGCCGAAGGCGTCGCCGAAGCTGGCGACGTCCACCCCGAGCAGCTTCAGCTTGGTCGACAGGTCGGCGCCGGTGAACGGCTCCGGGGCCTGCTCGGCCAGCTGCCGGGCGACCGTGGCGGCCATCTCGTAGCCGGGCGCGACCAGCCCGTACACCCGGCCGTCGACCGCCAGCGCGCACTCGCCGATGGCGTACACCGCGGGGTCGGAGGTCCGGCAGAACTCGTCGACCGCGATGCCGCCGCGCTCGCCGACCGTCAGCCCGGCGTCCCGGCCGAGCTGGTCGCGGGGGCGGACGCCGGCCGAGAACACCACGAGGTCGGTCTCCAGCCGGCTGCCGTCGGTGAACGTCATGGCGGCGGCCCGGCCGTCCGCGGCGGGCTCCACCGCGCTGGTGCCGACACCGGTGTGGACGACCACGCCCATCTCCTCGATGGTGCGCCGCAGCGCCTCGCCGCCGCCGTCGTCGACCTGCACCGGCATCAGCCGGGGCGCGAACTCGACCACGTGGGTCTCCAGGCCGAGCCCCTTGAGCGCGCCCGCCGCCTCCAGCCCGAGCAGCCCGCCGCCGACCACCGCGCCGACCTTCGCCCCGGCCGCGTACGACTCGATGGCGCGCAGGTCCTCGATGGTGCGGTAGACGAAGCAGCCTTCGGCGTCCTTGCCGGGCACCGGCGGGACGAACGGGTAGGAGCCGGTGGCCAGGACGAGGGTGTCGTAGCCGATCTCCTGCCCGCTCGCGGTGGTGACGGTCCTGGCGGCCCGGTCGATCGCGGTGGCCGGGTCGGCGAGCCGGACCTCGAAGCCGAGCCCGTCCAGTGCGGGCAGCAGCAGGTCGGTGGGCGTCTTCCCGGAGAAGTACGAGGTCAGCGCGACCCGGTCGTACGCCGGTCGGGGCTCCTCGGCGAGCACGACGACCCGGTAGCGGTCGGCGGCGCCGGCGTCGGCCAGGGCTTGCAGGAAGCGGTGGCCGACCATGCCGTAGCCGACCAGGACGACGGTGGGCTTGGTGGTGGTCATCGGGTCCCTCCCGGGGTCGTTGCGGTGGTGATGAGGTGCAGTGGGTGGTGGGGGAGTGCCAGATCGCCCTGCCAGGTGTCGGCGACGGTGCCGAGGGTGGTGAGGTCGCCGAGCAGGACGCCGCCGACCAGCCGGTCGCCGCCGCCCTCGTCCCGGCGGACGATCACCTTGCGGTAGCTGCTCCGGGCGGCGTCGGCGAGCCGCACCACCCGGTCCTCGGGCCCGGCGGGCCCGGTCTCGCCGAAGGCGGCGACGTCCAGCGGGGCGGCCCCGCCGAGGGTGAGCCGGGTGAGCAGCCGGCTGCCGGTGTACGCGGCGGGGCGGCCGGCCAGCCGCGCGGCCAGCACGTCGGCCTGCTCCAGGGCGGGCCCGGCCAGGCCGTACACGGTGCCGCGGTGCTCGGCGCAGTCGCCGACGGCGTGCACGTGCGGGTCGGCGGTGCCGAGCCGGTCGTCGACGAGGACGCCCTCGCGCACCGCGAGGCCGGCCTCCGCGGCGAGCCCGGTGCGCGGACGCACCCCGACCGCCACGACCAGCAGTTCGGCGGCCAGCCGGTAGCCGTCGGCGAGCTCCACCCCGGTGACCCGGCGGTCCGCGGTGAGCACGGACCGGGCCCGGCACTCGGTGTGCACCTCGACGCCCAGCGCCTCCAGGTGCCGGCGCAGCAGCCCGGCGCCCTCCGGGTCGAGCTGGCGCTCCATCAGGTGCTCGCCCTGGTGGGCCAGCACCACCTGGACGCCGCGTTCGGCCAGCGCCCGCGCCGCGCTCACCCCGAGCAGCCCGCCGCCGACCACGACCGCCTGCCGGACGCCCGGGAGGTGGGCGGCGATCGCCGCGCAGTCCGCCATCGTGCGGAAGGCGAACACCCCGGCGGGCAGTTCGCCCGGCCCGCCGCCGGCGCCGTCGAACAGTCCGCGCAGCGGCGGCAGCACCGGGTTGCTCCCGGTGGCGAGCACCAGGTCGCCGTAGGCCAGCTCCGAGCCGTCCGCGCAGTGCACCAGGCGGCGGTCGCGGTCGATCCGCACCACCCGGCCCGGCCGGCGCACGACGCCCGCGGGGAGCTCCCCGAGCGCGGCCACCTCGGGCCCGTACCGCCCGGCCAGCACCTCGGCCAGCAGCACGCGGTTGTAGGCGGGGCCGTCCTCCTCGCCGACCAGCACCACCTCGCGGCCCCCCGGGGCCCCGAGCTGCAGTGCCAGCCGGTGGCCGGCCATCCCGCCGCCGACGATCACCACACGGCTCTCGGTTGCTGTCATGGACCAACCCTCGCGGCCGCCTGTTTCCCACCCGCTCCCCGTCGGTTTCGGCTCCGGAACTTCCACCTCAGCGCCCCGTGCCGCGCCCTGTGAGCCCCGCCGGCCCCGGGCGCACCACGAGCGCCGCCCCCGGAACGGTGGGGCGGCGCTCGGCCGGCGGGCGCCCGCGGCGGCTCAGGCCGGTTCGATGCGGACGGCGCAGGCCTTGAACTCCGGCATCCGGGAGACCGGGTCGAGGGCCGGGTTGGTGTGCAGGTTGGCGTTGCCCGCGCCCGCCCAGTGGAACGGCATGAACGCGGTGTCCGGGCGGATCGCGGTGGTGAGCCGGGCGGGGGTGACGGTCCTCCCGCGACGGCTCACCACCGCGACGTCCTCGCCGTCGCGCACCCCGAGCCGTTCGGCGAGCAGCGGGTGCAGCTCGACGTACGGGCCGGGCGCGGCGGAGTTCAGGGCGGCCACCCGCCGGGTCTGCGCGCCGGACTGGTACTGGGCGAGCACCCGGCCGGTGGTGAGCCGGACGGGGTACTCGGGGTCCGGCTCCTCGGCGGCCGGCCGGTGCCGCACGGCCGTGAAGCGGGCCCGCCCGTCGGGGGTGGCGAAGCGGTCCAGGAAGAGCCGCGGCGTGCCCGGGTGGCCCTCGTCGGGGCACGGCCAGAACACCCCGTCCTGCTCGGCGATCCGCCGGTAGCTGATGCCCGCGTAGTCGGCCGGACCGCCCGCCGAGGCGCGCCGCAGCTCCTCGAACGCCTTCTCCGGGTCGGTCGGGAAGCCCTCCCCCTGGCCGAGCCGCCCGGCCAGCTCGTGCAGCACCTCCAGGTCGCTGCGCACCCCCGGCGGCGGGTCGACCGCCCGGCGGCGCAGGATCACCCGGCCCTCCAGGTTGGTCATGGTGCCGGTCTCCTCCGCCCACTGGGTGACCGGCAGGACGACGTCGGCCAGTTCGGCGGTCTCCGACAGCACCACGTCGCTCACCGCCAGGAAGTCCAGCGCGCGCAGCCGCTCCGTGACGTGCGCCGAACGCGGCGCCGACACCACCGGGTTGGAGCCCGCGAGCAGCAGCGCCCGGACGTCCCGGCCGAGCGAGTCCAGCAGCTCGTACGCGCTGCGCCCGGGGCCCGGCAGGGTGTCGGGGTCCACCCCCCACACCGCGGCGACGTGCGCCCGGGCCGCCGGGTCGTCCAGCTTGCGGTAGCCGGGGAGCTGGTCGGCCTTCTGCCCGTGCTCCCGGCCGCCCTGCCCGTTGCCCTGCCCGGTGAGGCAGCCGTACCCGGCGTACGGGCGGCCCGCGTTGCCGGTGGCCAGGCAGAGGTTGATCCAGGCGCTGACCGTGTCGGTGCCCTTGGCCTGCTGCTCCGGACCGCGCGCGGTGAGCACCATGGCCCGCCCGGCCCCGCCGAACAGCCGGGCCGCCTCGCGCAGTTCGGGCAGCGGCACGCCGGTGACCGCCTCCACGTGCTCCGGCCAGTGCGCCATCGCGGCGTCCCGGGCCGCCGCCCAGCCGGTGGTCCGGTCGGCGATGAACCCCTCGTCCGTACGGCCGTCGGCGACCACCAGGTGCAGCAGGCCGAGGGCCAGCGCCAGGTCGGTGCCGGGGCGCGGGGCGAGGTGCAGGTCGGCGAGTTCGGCGGTCCGGGTGCGCCGCGGGTCGACGACGATCAACCGGCCGCCGTTCTCCTGGAGTTCGCGCAGGTAGCGGACGAACGGCGGCATCGTCTCGGCCGGGTTGCCGCCGACCAGGACCAGGCAGTCGGTATGGGGGATGTCCTCGACCGGGAACGGCAGCCCCCGGTCCAGCCCGAACGCCCGGATGCCGCCGGCCGCCGCCGAGGACATGCAGAACCGGCCGTTGTAGTCGATGGCCGAGGTGCGCAGCACCACCCGGGCGAACTTGCCCAGCAGGTACGCCTTCTCGTTGGTCAGCCCGCCGCCGCCGAACACCCCGACGGCGTCCCGCCCGTGCCGCCCGGCGGTGGCGGTGAGCCGCTCGGCGATCAGGTCCAGCGCCTCCGCCCAGCCGGCCGGGCGCAGCACGCCGTCGCGCCGCACCAGCGGGGTGCTCAGCCGGGCCCCGGGCGCCAGCACGGCGGCGGCGTTGGAGCCCTTGCCGCACAGCGCGCCCCGGTTGACCGGGAAGCCGGGCCGTTCGACCACCGAGACGGGCACGGGCCCCTCGGCGCGGCGCAGCCCCATCCCGCACTGCAGCGCGCAGTACGGACAGTGGGTGTCGGTGGCGGGGGCGGTGTCGTTCATACCGGCCACCCTCCCCTCCGGCTGTTTCACCGCCACGACCCGCGCGTTACACCCGCCGCACACCGCCCTCACAGCCACCGGCCCCCCGCGTGAGAGCAGGGAAACCACTGCTTACCGCCGGGCAACGGCCGGGAAACACCGCTCGGCCACGCTTGGACCCCATGACCCCGCCGACGACCGCCCTCACCGCCCCCCGGGTGCTGCACTCCGCACGGCGCCCCGCCCTCGTCCTCGTCGCGCACGGCTCGCACGACCCGGCCGCGCTCGCCACCGTCCGGAGCCTGCACGCCCGGGTCGCCGCCGCCCGCCCCGAACTGGACGTCCGGCTCGCCCACCTGGGCCTCAACGACCCGTTGCTGCCCGACGTCCTCGCCGGCCTCGGCGGCCCGGCCGTCCTCGTCCCGCTGCTGCTGAGCCGCGGCTACCACGTCCGGGTCGACCTGCCGCGCGCGCTCGCCGCCGCCCCCCGGGTGGACGGCACGATCACCCGGCCGCTCGGACCGGACCCGCTGCTCACCGAACTGCTCGCCCGACGGCTGGCCGAGGCGGGCTCCGGGGCCGACGCCGTGGTCCTCGCCGCTGCGGGCTCCCGCGACCCGCTGGCCGCCGCCGACACCGGGGCGCAGGCCGCGCTGCTCGCCGCCCGGCTCGGCCGGCCCGTCCTGCCCGGCTACGTGGCGGCCGGCGGCCCGACCGTCGCCGAGGCCGTCGCCCGGCTCACCGCCGACGGGCACCGCCGGGTCGCGGTGGCCGGGTACTTCACCGCCCCCGGCGACTTCGCCCGCCTCGCCGCCGCGGCCGGCGGCGAGTACACCGGCGCCCCGCTGGGCGACCACCCGCTGCTGGCCCGGCTGGTGCTGGCCCGCTACGACCGGGCCCGGCTGCGGATCGCCGCCTGAGCTGCCCGGCCGCCGCCCCCGCCACGCGGCCGACCACAGCCTCCGCCGCCCGGGCCGCCCCGGCTCCGGGCGTTCACGCCCCGGCCCCCGCCCCTTCGCGCGCGGCACATCCCGCGTGTCCGAGCCGCGGCGTACCGTGAGGGGCATATGGACGACACCGCGCACCGCCTCACCGCAGCCCCGAACCCGTACGACCACGCAGCCGAGGCCCGCTGGGTCCCCGAGCCGGACAAGCGCCCCGGCCGCACGGCGTTCCAGCGCGACCGCGCCCGCGTGCTGCACTCCGCCGCGCTGCGCCGCCTGGCCGGCACCACCCAGGTCGTCGCCCCGATGCGCAGCGACTTCCCCCGCACCAGGCTCACCCACTCCCTGGAGTGCGCCCAGGTCGGCCGCGAACTCGGGGCCGCGCTCGGCTGCGACCCGGACCTCGTCGAGACCGGCTGCCTCGCCCACGACATCGGCCACCCGCCGTTCGGCCACACCGGCGAGGAGGCCCTCGACCAGGCCGCCGAGGCCTGCGGCGGCTTCGAGGGCAACGCGCAGTCGCTGCGCATCCTGACCCGCCTGGAGCCCAAGCGCTTCGCCCCGCTCGACGAGGAGCCCGCCCGGCTCGCCCCCTGGCCCGGCCGCAGCGTGGGGCTCAACCTCACCCGCGCCGCCCTGGACGCCGCCACCAAGTACCCGTGGAGCCGCGGCGCCCACCCCACCGACCCGGCCTCGCCCAAGTACGGCGTCTACGCCGACGACCTGCCGGTCTACCGCTGGCTGCGGGCCGGCGCCCCGCCCGGGCGCAAGTGCTTCGAGGCCACCGTCATGGACTGGTCCGACGACGTCGCCTACTCCACCCACGACGTCGAGGACGGGCTGCAGGCCGGCCACATCGACCCGGCCGCCCTGCGCGCCCCCGGCGAGCGCGGCGAGCTCTTCAAGGTCGCCGAGCGCTACGCCCCCGACGCCGAACCCGAGGAGCTGGACGCCGCCCTGGACCGCCTGCTCGCCCAGGAGTGGTGGCCCAGCTCGTACGACGGCACCGCCCGCGCCCGGGCCGGCCTGAAGGACCTCACCAGCCAGCTGATCGGGCGCTTCTGCCTGGCCGCCGAGCAGGCCACCCGCGCCCGCTACGGCCCCGGCCGGCTCTCCCGGTACGCGGCCGAGCTGGTCGTCCCGCGCGAGGTCCGGCTGGAGTGCGCCGTCCTGAAGGCCGTCGCCGTTCGGTACGTCATGCAGCGCGACGAGCAGGCCCAGCTGCGGGCCCGCCAGCGGGTGGTGATCGCCGAGCTGGCGTACGTGCTCACCCAGCGCGCCCCCGAGGGCCTCGACCCGGTCTTCACCGTGCTCTACCACGAGGCCGAGGACGACCGCGCCGCCCTGCGCACGGTGATCGACCAGATCGCCACCCTCACCGACGCCTCCGCGCTCGCCCTGCACGCCAAGCTCGTCGGCGCCGCCTGGACGTGACCGCGCGGGCGGGGCACCGCCCGGGCCGCCTCCCGGCCCGGCGCCCCCGCCCCTCGGTGCGGCCGGGAAATCCCGGCGCCCCAGTAGACTTCCGGGGTGGCCGGGCGGATCAGGGACGAAGACGTGCAGGCGGTGCGCAGCGCACTGCCCATCGACGTGGTGGTCGGCGACTACGTACAGCTCACCAACGGTGGCGGCGGGGAGTACAAGGGCGTCTGCCCCTTCCACGACGAGAAGTCCGCCTCCTTCTATGTGAACCCCGCCAAGGGCGTCTTCCACTGCTTCGGCTGCCAGGAGAACGGCGACACCATCGCCTTCCTGATGAAGATCGAGCACTTCACCTTCGCCGAGGCCGTCGAGCGGATGGCCGCCCAGGCCAACATCACCCTCCGCTACGAGGAGGGCGGCTACAGCCCGCGCCACCAGCAGGGCGAGCGCACCCGCCTGGTCGAGGCGCACAAGGTGGCCGCCGCCTTCTACCAGGAGCAGCTGGCCTCGCCGGAGGCCGAGATCGGCCGCCGCTTCCTGGGCGAGCGCGGCTTCGACGAGCAGTCGGCGAAGGACTTCGGTGTCGGCTACGCCCCGGCCGGCTGGGAGCACCTGGTCCGCTACCTGCGCGGCAAGGGCTTCAGCGACAAGGAGATCCTGCTCGGCGGCCTGGCCTCGCAGGGCCAGCGCGGCGGCCTGATCGACCGCTTCCGGGGCCGGCTGGTCTGGCCGATCCGCGACATCGCGGGCGAGGTGGTCGGCTTCGGCGCCCGCCGCCTGCGCGAGGACGACAACGGTCCGAAGTACCTCAACACCCCCGAGACGCCGATCTACAAGAAGTCGCACGTGCTCTACGGCATCGACCTGGCGAAGAAGGAGATCGCCAAGTCGGGCCGGGCGGTGGTGGTCGAGGGCTACACCGACGTGATGGCCTGCCACCTGGCCGGGGTCACCTCGGCGGTGGCGACCTGCGGCACCGCCTTCGCCGAGGACCACATCAAGATCATCCGACGGCTGCTGATGGACACCTCCTCCTACCGCGGCGAGACCGTCTTCACCTTCGACGGCGACGCGGCCGGCCAGAAGGCCGCGCTGCGCGCCTTCGAGGACGACCAGAAGTTCGCCGCGAAGACCTCGATCGCGGTCAGCCCCGGTGGCATGGACCCGTGCGAACTGCGCCTGGCCCAGGGCGACGAGGCCGTCCGGACGCTGATCGACAATCCGGTGCCGCTGTTCGAGTTCGCGCTGCGCTCGGCGGTGGCCCGGCACCGGGTGGAGACCCCGGAGGGGCGCTCGGCCGCCCTGGAGGAGGCCGCACCGATCGTCGCCCGGATCAAGGACCGCTCGATCCAGCACGAGTACGCCGTCCGGCTGGCGGGCATGCTGGGCATCCTGGACGAGCAGTTCGTGGTCCGCCGGATCTCCCAGCTGGCCCGCTGGGACCGCGAGCGCCAGCAGAACCCGCGCGGCGCGGACGCCCGGCAGCGCCGCCCCGGGCCCGCCGCCCCGCCGCAGCCCGTCCGCCAGGCGTTCCGGCTCAACCCGCGCGACCCGGCGCAGTTCGTCGAGCGCGAGCTGCTCAAGCTCGCACTGCAGCACCCGGAGCTGGTCAGCCCGGCCTTCGACAACTACGGCGAGGACGAGTTCCCCACCCCGCCCTACACCGCCGTGCGCCGGGCCATCGGCCAGGCGGGCGGCGCCGCGTACGGCTCCGGGCTCGGCGACTTCACCTCGGCCGTCCGCGAGTCCTGCCCGGACGACCAGGTGCGCTCGCTGGTGACCGAGCTGACCGTGGAGCCGGTGCGCTCCCGGCGCAAGGTCGACGCGATCTACGCGGGGGAGTTCCTGGTGAAGCTGCGCCTGCTGGCGGTGGACCGCCGGGTCGCCGAGGTCCGCGCCCACCTGCAGCGACTCGGCACCAGGGCGGCGCCCGAGGAACTGCACGCCGTACAGACCGAGCTGTGGCAACTCCAGCAGTACGGCCAGCAGTTGCGCAGCCAGGGCGTGGCCGCTCTCTAGGCCGGACGGCCTACGCCCCGTCCGGCCGAGGGGTTGTCCAGGGCCGGTGGTGAGAAAAGCCGCGCACGAGTCTCGGCCACGGAGTGTGGCGTGCCGCACACTGGTGGGCGTCCCACCTCCGTTCAGCGCGGGTCCGCCAGAGTCGCGCCCGCCCCGAGGGGATGCCCGTGGATCTCGCCGCGACCGCCCGTACCGAGCCGATCCCGACCGCCCGCCCGGCCGGCGGGTCGGAACCCGACGCCCACGCCCGGGCCGAACCGCCCGCCGAAGCCGGCCCCGACGCCCGGGTGCCGGTGCAGGACATCCCGGAGGGCCATCCGGAGGCCCCGGCCGAACCCGATGCCGATGCCGGGCCGGAGCCCGATGCCGATGCCGATGCCGAGCCCGATGCCGGGCCGGAGGCCGACGGCGGGAGCGGCGAGGGCGCCGATGACGCGGCCGACCGCGAGCCGGAGGCCGGTTCCGCCCCCGGACGGGAGCGCGAGGGCTGGGGCCCGGCCGCCGACCTGCTCCGCCAGTACCTGCGCGAGATCGGCCGGATCCCGCTGCTGACCGCCGCCGACGAGGTCGAACTGGCCCGCCGGATCGAGGCCGGTCTGTTCGCCGAGGCGCACCTCGACCGCGACCCGCCGCCCGCCGACCCGCTGGCCGGCGAGCTCGACACCCTGGTGGTGCTCGGCCGGATCGCCAAGCGCCGCCTGATCGAGGCCAACCTGCGGCTGGTCGTCTCGGTCGCCAAGCGCTACGTGGGCCGCGGGCTGACCCTGCTCGACCTGATCCAGGAGGGCAACCTCGGGCTGATCCGGGCGGTGGAGAAGTTCGACTACACCCGGGGCTACAAGTTCTCCACGTACGCGACCTGGTGGATCCGGCAGGCGATGAGCCGGGCCCTCGCCGACCAGGCCCGCACCATCCGGGTGCCGGTCCACGTGGTGGAGCTGATCAACCGGGTGGTGCGGGTGCAGCGCGTACTGGTCCAGGAGCGCGGCACCGAACCCACCGCGGCCGAGATCGCCGGTGTCCTGGAGCTCACCGAGGGGCGGGTGCGGGAGGTCCTGCGGCTGTCCCAGGAGCCGATCTCGCTGCACACTCCGGTCGGTGAGGAGGACGACGTCGCCCTCGGCGACCTGATCGAGGACGCCGACGCCGCGTCACCCGCCGAGTCGGCCACCTTCCTGCTGCTGCGTCAGCACCTGGAGGCCGTCCTGGCGACGCTGGGGGACCGCGAGCGCCAGGTCGTCCTGCTCCGCTACGGGCTGGACGACGGGCGCCCGCGGACCCTGGAGGAGATCGGCCACCTCTTCGGCGTCACCCGCGAGCGGATCCGCCAGATCGAGTCCAAGACCCTCGTCAAACTCCGTGACCACGCCTTCGCCGCCCAACTGCGCGGCTACCTCGACTAGGACGTCGCGGGGGACGGCGCGTCGGTGGCCGCCGGGTCGGAGGACGGGCCCGTCGGCGTGGGCGTGGCGGTGGCCGGGTCGGTGGGGGCGGGCGACGGCGGGGAGGGCGGTCCGACCGGGACGGGCGTGGCCGCGACCAGGTGCGCCAGGTCGCCGACCGCCACCGTGCACGCGTCCCCGCCCTGCGGGCGCGCGCAGACCTGGAAGGTGGTGGCCGGGTCCGCCGCGTTCACCATCGGCGAGTAGTTGTCGTAGCCCCAGTGGATCAGCGCCTCGGCGGTCTCGCCGGCACTGCTGGTGATCACCGCACGGTCGCCCGGCTGGCCCTCGGTGATGGCCGCCCAGGCGGCCTGGCAGCGCGCGCTGTAGCGCAGGTACGAGACGACCTTGCCGACGTTGACGGTCTGCAGGGTGCGGGCGTCCGCGCCGCAGCCGGTCGTCTTGGGGTCCTTGTGCGAGCACCCCATGGCCTGGCAGCCGGGGACGGGCGGCGCCGGCGAGGCGGGCTTCGCGGGCGCCGAACTGCTCGGCGGCGCGGGCTGTGCGGCGGCCACCGGCTCCCGGCCGTCGTCGCCGGACATCCGGAGTCCGGCCACCAGCAGCAGGGCGAGCACCACGACCGCCGCGCAGGACAGCAGGGCGACCGGCCGCCGCAGCAGTGCGACCGCGCCCGGCGCCTTCTCCGGCTCCACCGCGTCCGCCGGTTCGGGCCCGTCCGCCGGGTCCGCGGCACCCGCGGAATCCCCGGTGTCCGCGGCATCCACCACGTCCGCCGCGTCCACCACGTCCGGCGCCTCCGCCTCGGCCACGTCCGGCGCCTCCGCCTCGGCCGCGTCCGGGGACTCCGCGGCCGGAGCGGGCTCCGCCGTCGCCGCCGTCCAGAGCGCCCGCAGCGTCGGCCCGTCGCATTCCACGGCCCCGATGAGCGCGTCCAGCGCCTGCTCGGTGACGACCCGTTTGCCGTTCAGCCAGCGCTCCCAGGAGGCCCGGCTGTAGTGGGTGCGGGCGGCCAGTTCGGACAGCGAGAGGCCGGTGTCGTCCTTGACGGCGCGCAGCTGCTCCGTCAGCCGCCGCAGCGGCTCCGGGAGTTCTTCCGGCAGTGCCTTCCAGGCCGAGGCCATGCGGTACTCCAAACACGCGGGTCGAAGGGACGGGCGGTGCGGACTGTCGGAGCGGGTGCCGACCGGGGCCGTGGGGGCGCCTTGGCGTCTCCAACCTCACCGGCCCGGCGTCTCAAACCGCATGTCACGGCGGTGAGACGGACGGAAGTGTCTCACACCGCCGGTAACCGCTCGAACATTCATGTGCACGTACGGCAGAGTTCTGCTCGCCGGTGCTTGCGCCGCCCGGACGCTTCGTCCGGACACCTTCGGCGCCTGCCGTCCGGCCCGTCCCGGCCCCCACCGGTGCGTGGCAGCCTCACGGGGGGAGGCTGCCGCGCACCGCAGGGACGCGCGGCGGGGAGGGCTTCCGTTTCCGGAACCCTCCCCGCCGTAACCTCCGCCGGACCGCCGGCGCCCCGTCAGTCCTGCGGCGCCGCAGGCCGACCGCCGGTCAGTGGTGGAAGCCCGTCCGGGCCGGCACCCCGAGTTCGCGCAGCGGTCCGGGCTGGTTGCGCAGTTCGGGCAGCAGCCGGGTGATGTCGGCGAGCAGCAGCTCGGCGAGGTCGCGGGAGAAGCCGTTGCGGCAGACCACCCGTAGCACCGAGAGGTCCTGCCGGTTCTCCGGGAAGGTGTACGCGGGCACCTGCCAGCCGCGTTCGCGCAGTCGCCGCGAGACGTCGAAGACGTCGAACGGGACGTCACCGGTCGTGGTGAAGGCGAAGACCGGCAGCTCGTCGCCGCGGGTGAGCAGCCGGAAGCAGCCGAGGGCCTCGATGCCGTCGGCCAGGAAGCCGGCCACCTCGCGGCAGGACTGCTGGACGGCCCGGTAGCCGTCCCGGCCGAGCCGCAGGAAGGTGTAGTACTGCGCGATCACCTCGGCGCCGGGCCGGGAGAAGTTCAGCGCGAAGGTCGGCATCTCGCCGCCGAGGTAGTTGACCCGGAACACCAGCTCCTCCGGCAGCGACTCCCGGTCGCGCCAGAGCGCCCAGCCGACGCCCGGGTAGACCAGGCCGAACTTGTGGCCCGAGGTGTTGATCGAGGAGACCCGGGGGAGCCGGAAGTCCCAGGACAGCTCCGGGTCGAGGAAGGGCGCGACCATCGCGCCGGAGGCGCCGTCCACGTGCACCGGGATGTCCAGGCCGGTGCGCTGCTGCAGGTCGTCGAGTGCGGCGCAGATCTCGGAGACCGGCTCGTAGGAGCCGTCGAAGGTGGAGCCGAGGATGCCGACGACGCCGATGGTGTTCTCGTCGCAGAGCGCCACCGCCTGCTCCGCGCCGAGATGGAAGCGCTCGCCCTCCATCGGCGCGGTGCGCGCCTCGACCTCCCAGAAGGTGCAGAACTTCTCCCAGCAGACCTGGACGTTGACGCCCATCACCAGGTTGGGCCGGGCCCCGGCGGCGTAGCGCTCGGCGTTGCGGCTCATCCAGCGGCGCTTGAGCGCGAGCCCGGCCAGCATGCAGGCCTCGCTGGAGCCGGTGGTGGAGCAGCCGACCGCGTCGTCCGGTGCGGGGGCGTGCCAGAGGTCGGCGAGGATCGCCACGCAGCGCCGCTCCAGTTCGGCGGTCTGCGGGTACTCGTCCTTGTCGATCATGTTCTTGTCCAGGCACTCGGTCATCAGCCGGGTCGCCTGGACCTCCATCGACGTGGTGACGAAGGTCGCCAGGTTGAGCTTGGCGTTGCCGTCGAGCATCAGCTCGTCGTGGATCAGCTGGTACGCGGTGTCGGCGGGCACCGGGCCGTCGGCGAGCCGGTGCAGCGGCGGTGCGAGCTCCATCGCGCCGAGCGGGTCGGCCGAGCCGACGAACGGGTTCACCGTCAGCCGGCGGTCGTCGTCGGCTCCCTTGTGCAGCGCCATCTGTCCCAGCCGCCCTTCGCTCCGCCGGCCGGTCGGCCGCGCCGCCTCCCACGCTGCCACCGGCCGGGGGGTGACGCATCTTCGGGACGGCCGCCCGGGGCGGGCCGGCGCCGTCGACGGGGGGCTCAGGCCCGGGCCGGGCTCAGGCCGTCTCGGGGTAGGCCTGCTCCCGGGTGGCCCGGTACTGGCTGCGCACGGCCGCGCCGACCGGCAGGTCCTCGTCCGGGTCGGGCGTGACGGTGACGGCCTCCGGCATCGGCCAGGACGGCGGTTCGGGGGTGCCCGCGAGCGACCAGGCGGCCTGCCGGGCCGCGCCGCGCGCCGCGTGGTCGCCGGGCGGCGGGACGACCACCGGGACGCCGAACAGCAGCGCCGCGATCTGCTGGACCGCCGGCAGCCGGCCGGCCGCGCCGAGCAGGAACACCCGGCGCACCCCGACGCCCTGGGCGCGCAGCACGTCCAGCGCGTCCGCCAGGTTGCAGAGCATGCCCTCGACGGCGGCCCGGGCCAGGTGCTGGGGGGCCATCGACTCGGCCCGCAGGCCGCTCAGGGTGCCGGCGGCGTGCGGCAGCGCCGGGGTCCGCTCGCCGTCCAGGTACGGCAGCAGCACCAGCCCGTACGCGCCGGGGGTGGACTGCAGGGCGAGCTCGCTGAGGCCGGCGAGGTCCTGGCCGAGCAGGGCGGCGGTGGAGCGCAGCACCTGCGCGGCGTTCAGGGTGGCGACCATCGGCAGGTGCCGGCCGGTGGCGTCGGCGAACGAGGAGACCAGCCCGGTGGCGTCCACCACGGCCTGCTCGTGCACCGCGAAGATCGTCCCGGCGCTGCCGAGGGAGACGACCGCGTCGCCCGGGCCGAGGCCGAGGCCGAGCGCGGCGGCCATGTTGTCGCCAGTGCCGGCCGAGATCAGCAGGCCCTCGGGGGTGTGTCCGGCGGGCTCCGCGGGGCCGAGCACGTCGGGGAGCTTCAGCTCGTGGCCGAGCGCGATCTTCACCAGGTCCTGGCGGTACTCGCCGGTGATCGGCGACCAGTAGCCGGTGCCGGAGGCGTCGCCGCGGTCGGTGGTGCGCCGCTTGGGGTGGCCCAGCAGCTGCCAGACCAGCCAGTCGTGCGGCAGCAGCACCTCGGCCACCCGCCGGGCGTTGGCCGGCTCGAACTCGGCCAGCCAGCGCAGCTTGGCGATGGTGTAGGTGGGGCCGGGGACGGCGCCGATGGCCCGGGTCCAGGCCTCCGGCCCGCCGAGCGCGTCCAGCAGGTGGGCGGCGGCGCCGCCGGCCCGCGGGTCGTTCCAGAGGATCGCCGGGCGCACCAGTACGCCGCCGGCGTCCAGCCCGATCATGCCGTGCTGCTGGGCGCAGACGCCGATCGCGCGGACGCCCTCCAGCAGGCCGCCGGTGGCGGCGTCGCCCAGCGAGTGCAGCCAGGCCTGCGGGTCGGTCTCGCCGGGCCGGGCGTCCGGCCCCTCCGGGGCGGGGTGCGGTGCCTTGCCGGAGCGCAGCACCTCGCCGGTCCCGGAGTCGCACGCGACGATCCGGGTGCGGCTGGTGGAGCTGTCTATCCCCGCGACGATGGCCATGTCGAGATCATGCCTCAGCGCGCGTCGCGGCGCGGGCAGGCCGGGGAAGTGTTGCCCGTTCGGTACCGCCCCCGGCCCGCCGCGCCGCCGCGCGGTCCTTCCGGCTCACGGCCGGTAGGTGCCCCAACTGTCCTGCTCGACGCGGGGGCGGTTGAAGTACGGCACCCGGTCGGTCACCGAGTTCGGCAGGCGGTCGCCCACCTTGTCGGCGACGGCCCCGGCGGCCTTCCCGGCCAGTTCGCCGGCCTGGTGCCTGGCCTTGTCGGCGGCGCCCTGGACCTTCGGGTTCCGGGCCACCTGCCGGGTGACCTTGGCGATCTGTTCGTAGCGCTGGCGGCCTGCCCGCGAGCCCAGGACGTAGCCCGCCGCGAGCCCGACGATGAACGACAGCTTCCACATGATCGGATTCCACCCTCTCCTGGCGGCCATTGCCGCATTGCCCTACCCGTCCTACGGGGCGGCGAACCGTCCGTGCCCCCAGCATCCCCGGGCCGTCCGCCGGGCGCGCGCGGGCACGCCGGGCGGTGCGCCGGGGCGGCCGGGAAAGCGATTGGCGGACCACCCCCCCGAGTGCGCTAATGTATGTCCCGCAGCGAGCGCCGCGGAGCCCGGGAAGCCGGGAGCCGGGGCGGTAGCCCGATCCCCCATAGCTCAATTGGCAGAGCAGCCGACTGTTAATCGGCAGGTTATTGGTTCGAGTCCAATTGGGGGAGCTCCGGGCGGCAGACCTCCGGGTCGGCCGTCCTGCGTGCAGTACCACCGCAGTACCGCGATCCCGCATAGCTCAATTGGCAGAGCAGCCGGCTGTTAACCGGCAGGTTTTTGGTTCGAGTCCAAATGCGGGAGCTGCACCGGGTGCGCCCCGGTGACTGCTCAGAGCGAAGGCCCCTCGGACGACCGGGGGGCCTACGTGTTTCCCGGCGCCGTGCGACCCGGCCCCGCGCCCCGGTGCCCCCGGTGCCAGGGCCGGTCAGGCGGTGGCCTGCCGGTACAGCTCGGCGACCCGCTCGTCGAAGGTCACGCTGTACGAGGTGTCCGGGGTGTCCCCGCCCTGCTGGTAGCCGCCGATGACGCCGACCACCGTGCCGTCCGCGGTGACCCACGGGCTGCCGCTGGTGCCGTGGGTGTAGCCGCGGCAGTCGAAGCGCTCCTGGGTGGGGCTCTGCTCGCTGGTGGTGGCCGCGCAGGTGATCGGCTCGTCGCGCTCGTGCGGGTAGCCGGTCACCGCGACCGGCAGGCCGAAGCCCCGCTCCAGCCCGAGCGGGTTCCCGCCGACGGCCTCCTCGACCTGCACCCCGTCCACGGGCTGCACGGTGACGAAGGCCACGTCGTACTCCGGATCCTCCCCGGCCGTCCAGCGCGGGTCGACGGTGATCGCCAGCACCGGCCAACTCCCGTACGGCGAGTAGCCGTTGCGGTAGCCGGGGGTGAACACCAGGCCGTCCAGCAGGCCGATCGGGCCGCTCTGCACGCAGTGGGCGGCGGTCAGCAGCAGATTGCGCCGCGGACTCTGCACCACGCTCGCCGTGCAGGCCCGCGGGCCCTGGGCGGTACGGACGGCGAGGGTGCCGATCCGGTCGCCGGCGGCGCTCTGCGGGGCCACCTCGGCGGTCGGGGCCGGCTCCGCGCCGCAGGCCGTCCCGCCGGCGAACAGGACGGCCGCCAGGGCCAGCGCCTGCCCCGCGCGTGCGGGCCGTACCGGGCGGGTGGCCATCCGGGCTCGCTCCCTCGTGCTCGGGGCGGCCTGGTCGGTGCTGCGGGCCGCCGTTCGTGAGGAAGATCTACCAGTCCGGGCCCGGCGGCGCCACCACCCTCCCGGCGGACCCCGGACACCCCGTCACCGGGCCCGCGCCGCAGGTACCGGAACGATCTCGTACGCACCCGGCTGCGCCCCTGGCGCGCACCAGGGGTGATCGACCGGCTATGCTGCCCGGGACGGCCTCGCGGGGCCGTCTGCTGCTGCCGCAGCCGGGAACCCGGCGCGCACGGCGAACCGGGGCGGTAGCTCAGCCGGTTAGAGCAGGGGACTCATAATCCCTTGGTCGTGGGTTCGAGTCCCACCCGCCCCACCGCTCGGCACTGGCCGCCACCTGCACGAACTCTAGGACAGGCGGCCTCCCGGGCCGCGCCGACAGGCCGGGAATCACCCGAATAGGGCCGCCCGGGGAGCCCGTTGACGCCCTCGGCGGCGCCCTCCGTATCCTGGCGCGGTGCTCGAAGCCGCCCGCCTCCCCACCCCGCTCGTCGACTGCACCGCCGGTGCGCCGGCCCGTGCCGGGGTGGAACTGCGGCTGAAGCGCGACGACCTGCTGCACCCCGCGGTGCCGGGCAACAAGTGGCGCAAGCTCGCCCCCAACCTCGCGCACGCCCTGGAGCACGGCCACACCCGGCTGCTGACCTTCGGCGGCGCCTACTCCACGCACCTGCGGGCGGTCGCCGCCGCGGCGGGCGCACTGGGCCTGGAGAGCGTCGGCCTGGTCCGCGGCCAGGAGCTGGCCGACGCCCCGCGCAACTGGTCGCTGCGGGCCGCGGAAGCGTCCGGCATGCGGCTCGCCTTCCTCTCCCGCACCGAGTACCGGGCGCTGGCGGCGGGCGGCGCCGACCCGGCGGTGGCGGCCGGGCTGCAGCGGCGCTGGGGGCCCTGCCTGGTCCTCCCGGAGGGCGGCTCCAACGCGCTCGCGGCGGTCGGCGCCGCGGCCGTCCCGGCGGAGCTGGCCGACCTCGGCGGGCGGGACGTCGTCTGCTGCCCGGTCGGCACCGGCGGCACCCTCGCCGGCATCGCGGCGGGCCTGCCGGCCGGGGCCCGGGCGCTGGGCGTCGCGGTGCTGCGCGGCGGCGCGGGCTACCTGGAGAGCGAGGTGACCCGGCTGCACCGGGAGGCGTACGGCAGGGAGTTCGGCAACTGGCGGATCGACCACGACCACCACGGCGGCGGCTACGGGCGGGTGCCGGCCGAGCTGGAGTCGTTCGCGGCGGATTTCGAGCAGCGGCACGGCATCGCGCTGGAGCGCCGCTACGTCGCCAAGCTGCTCCTCGCCCTGCACCGGCTGGCGGCCGCGGGCGCCTTCCCCCGGGGCACCCGGCTGACCGCCGTCGTCACCGGCCTGCCCGACCCGCAGTGAGGGCGGCGGCACCCCGGAGGCGGGGTGCCGCCGCGTCAGTGCTTCCCGGCGGTGCCCGGTGCCACCAGGGTGCAGGTGCCGTCCTCGCAGCGGCGCTCCAGCCGCCCCCGGGCGAGCAGCTCGACCAGCCGGGCCGCCCAGCAGGTCGGGCAGCCCCGCAGCGCCACCAGGCCCAGTGCCAGCGCGGCCAGCGCCACCGGCCAGGAGGTGGTCAGCAGCAGCGCGCCGCCGACCAGCAGACCGAACCCCAGCGCGCCGCGGGCCAGGTGGCGCGACAGGGGGCGCCCGCTCACCGCCGGCCCCCGTCCGGGCCGGCGTCCGCCGCGGCGAGGCTGCGGCGCACCGCCGAGCGGGCCCGGTGCAGCCGGGACTTCATCGCCGGGGTGCTCAGCCCCAGCGAGCGCGCGACCACCGGGCCGGGCAGCCCCTGGACGTCCCGCATCAGCAGGACCACGCGCTGCTCCTGCGGCAGCAGGCCGACCGCCGCGGCGATCCGCTCCGCCTCCAGCCGGGTGAGGGCGCTGTCCTCGGCGGACCGCTCGGTGGGCTCCGCCGTGCGCCCCCCGGCGGTCGGCGGGCCGCTGCGGACGGCCACCGCCGAGCGCACCCGGCGCAGGCACTCGTTGCGCACCACGCGGAACATCCAGGAGGCCAGCGCCCCGGTCGCGCGGAGCGTGCCGATCCGGCGGTACAGGACGATCAGCGCCTCCTGGGCCGCGTCCTCGGCGTCCTGCGGGCCGGCGCAGAGGCTGTGCGCGAAGCGGCGCACGTGCGGGTGCGCGCCGTCGATGACGGCGGCCAGCGAGGCCGGGTCGCCGTCCCGGGCCGCTTCGATGGTGCCCTCGTCAGGCCAGCCCGGGTGGGCCCCGGCCGGCCGGCGGGCCGCTGCGGCGCCCATCAGCCGCGGTCCCGGGAGGTACCGGCCCGGTTGCCGCGGCGCCGCCTGGTGAGCGTCACCACGCAGGTGCACACCAGGATCGCGCCCAGTCCTACGATCGCCACCACCGTCATGTCGGTTCCTCCGTCTCGTCCTCGCCCGGCGCGGTGGCCGGGGTGTCGGGAACAAGAGTCGTCCGGGGGCCGGAAGGATTCGGCCCGGGCGCGGAATTCTTCCGGACCTTCCCGCGCCCCGCTCCGGCGGCCCGTCCCGGGGCGGGCGTCAGCCGAAGGTGAGGTCCGCGCAGGGGTCGGTGTCGGCGCCGCGGGTGTTCTCGGCGATCCCGGTGGGCACGCCGGTCGGGAGCGGCTCGGCCGTACCGCCCGGGGTCGGCGTGGCCCCCGGCCGGACGGCGTCCGTACCGGCGGTGGGGGCCGCGGTCGGGCGGAAGTCCCGGCCGAGGGTGACGGTGACGGCCTCGCTGCCGGGCTCCTCGACCAGCCGCGCGCCGGGGAAGAGCGGGGCGAGCTGCTCGGCGACGGCCTTCAGCTCCGGGGCGTGCGCGATCTCGGTGTTGAGCCGCCCGCCGCTGGTGCGGTCGAGGGCGACGTTGGTGAAGCCCTTCGCCTTGATCGTCTCGGCGGCCCGGCCGGCCAGTCCGGGGGTGCCGACGCCGTTGACCACCTGGACCGGTACGGCGGCCTGTTCGGGGGTCAGCGGCGGCTGGGTGGCCGGGGCGGTGGGGGAGGCGGAGCCCGCCGAGGGGGAGGCCGAGGACGGCGCCGCGCTCTGCGCGGTGCTCTGCCCGTCCAGCGTGCGGTCCTCGCGCAGCAGCTTCCACAGGGTGTCCACATCGGGGTGGACCAGCGCGACCCGGCTGCCGGAGTAGCGCCACGGGGCGGTGACGAAGGTGATGTCGGAGAGCTTGATGTGCTGCAGCGACTGGGCGAACTCGACCAGCTTCATCGCCGAGCCGAGGCCCTCGTCCACGGTCAGCGAGCGGGTGGCGGCGTCGGCCAGCGGGAGCAGGGTGGGGAGGTCGAAGCCCAGGCCCTGGACCTTCTTGATCATCGAGGAGAGGAAGGCCTGCTGGCGCTTCATCCGCCCGATGTCGGAGTTGTCGCCGAAGCCGTAGCGCGCCCGCAGGTAGTCGACGGCCGGCTGGCCGGATATCTTCTGCGGGCCCTTCTTCAGCTTGATGTTGTGCGAGTCGACCGCGTTGGGCACGCAGACGTCCACGCCCTTGATGGCGTCGGTCATCGCGGCGACGCCCTTGAAGTCGACCACGATGGTGTGGTCGATCCGCAGGCCGGTCAGCTCCTCGACGGTGTTCTGGGTGCAGGCCGGGTTGCCCTGGGGGGACCCGCCGACGGTGAACGCCTCGTTGAACATCCGGCCGGTCCGCGGCGCCGTCCACTTGCCGTTGGGCAGCCTGCAGGAGGGGATGGTGACTAGGGCGTCCCGGGGTATGGAGACGCCGACGGCGTGCCGGCGGTCGGCGTAGACGTGCAGCAGGATCGCGGTGTCCGAGTGGCCCACACCCTCCTCGCCGCCGCCGAGGTCCGCGTTGCCGTCGTTGCGGGTGTCCGAGCCGAGCAGCAGGACGTTGACGGGCACCGAGGCCCCCGGCTTGACGGGGACCGGGGCCGGCGGGCGGGTGGTGGCGACCCCGCCCGGGTCGAAGGTCGTGATGTTGGTGTCCAGCCGGTGGTAGAACCAGGCCCCGGCGCCCGTGACCGACAGCACCAGGACGGCGACCACGCCGAGGGCGGTGCGAACGATCCGCCGCCTGCGCACGCTGCTGCTCATCGCCCCGGAGTCCCCCGTTTTCGTGTCAAAGTGCGCACGGCCTGCCGCCCACGGACCGGGTGGTGCCGAACTCTCGAACGTTAGACGCCCTGGGAGGCGGTTCGGTTGACACGCGACCGACAGGGAATTCGGCCGGAGACCGACCGGTGGCGTGTGATTCCGCTCACGCCGGCGGGTCGGGCGCTCAGGCGCCCGGTCCGGAGGCGTTCGACAGCATCCGGCGGAGCAGGTCGCGCAGCACGGCGCGCTCGTCGCCGTCCAGGGCGGCCAGCGGCTCGCGGGCGAAGTTCAGCGACTCGCGCAGCTCGGCCGAGGCCACCGCGCCGCTCTCGGTGGCGGCGACCAGCTTGACCCGGCGGTCCTGCCGGTCGGCCTCGCGGGTGACGAAGCCGCGCGACTCCAGCCGGTCGACGATGCCGGTGATGTTGGAGGGCTCGCAGCTGAGGGTCTGGGCGATCCGGCGCATCGGCATCGGGCCGAGCCGCAGCAGGGCGAGGACCTTGGCCTGGGCTCCGGTGAGCGAGCGGGCGGCGGCGGCCTCCTCGTACTCGCGGTGGAAGAGCGCGACCAGATTGGCCATCAGGTCGACGACCTCACGGGTGATCTCGTCGGGCTCGGCGGCGGCCCGGGTCGGCTGGGTGTCCATGGCTCCCAGTGTACCTGAACAGTTGACAACATGAACCTTTCATGCCCATGGTTGCTTCACTGGCTCAACCTTTCATGCATCGAGGAGTACTGCCATGGCCCCCCAGGATGTGCCCGCCGCCGCCCGTGAGTGGCACCTCGCCGCCCGCCCGCAGGGCTGGCCGGTCCCGGCGGACTTCGCGCTGGTCGAGGCGCCCGTCCGCACCCCCGGCCCGGGCGAGATCCTGGTCCGCAACACCCATCTCTCGGTCGACCCCTACATGCGCGGCCGGATGAACGACGTGAAGTCCTACGTCCCGCCGTACGAGCTCGGCCGGGTCATGGACGGCGGCGCGGTCGGCCTCGTCGTCGCCTCGCAGGCCGAGGGCTTCGAGCCCGGCGACACCGTCCTGCACGGGCTCGGCTGGCGCGAGTACGCCACCGTCGGCGCGGGCCAGGCCGTCAAGGTCGACCCCGACGCGGCCCCGCCGTCCGCCTATCTCGGCGTGCTCGGCATGCCCGGACTGACCGCGTACGCGGGCCTGCTCGCCGTCGGCGGCCTCAAGGAGGGCGACCGGGTCTTCGTCTCCGGCGCGGCGGGTGCGGTCGGCTCGCTGGTCGGCCAGATCGCCCGGCTCAAGGGCGCCGCGCTGGTGGTCGGCTCGGCCGGCTCGGCCGAGAAGACGGCCCGGCTGGTCGAGGAGTACGGCTTCGACGCCGCCTTCAACTACAAGGACGCCCCGGTGAAGGTGCAGCTGGCCGAGGCCGCGCCGGAGGGCATCGACCTCTACTTCGACAACGTCGGCGGCGACCACCTGGAGGCCGCGATCGGCGCGCTCGGCGTGCACGGCCGGGCCGTCCTGTGCGGCGCCATCGCCCAGTACAACGACACCGCCGGCCCGGCCGCCCCGCGCAACCTGGCGCTGGCCATCGGCAAGCGGCTGCGCCTGGAGGGGATGCTGGTGCGCGACCACGCCGCGCTGCGCCCGGAGTTCCTCGCCGAGGTCGGCGGCTGGCTGCGCGAGGGGCGGCTGCGCTGGGAGGAGACCGTGGTGGACGGCTTCGAGCACACCCCCGAGGCCTTCCTCGACCTGCTGCGCGGCGCCAACACCGGCAAGATGGTCGTGCGCCTCGACGGCTGACCCCGCGTCGGCCCGCCGACCCGTCCGGCCCGCGCCGCAGCGCGCCGGGCACCGCCCCGCCGCCCGCCCGGGCGCGCGGGGCGGTTCGGGTACGGGCGCGGGCGAACGGCCCCCACTACCGCATGTCGACCCGATCCGAAAGTGCGTCAGCCAAGGTGCGGGGCAGCGCGGTACGGTGGTCGGGCCCTGGTGATGGGGCCGTTCGGGGGAGAGATCCGACCGAGGGGTGGACCTCGTTGGGGATTCGATTAGCATTGAGCGAAAGCCTGTCCGTTTTGCTCAATTTAGTAGCTTAATGTCGGCTAACGTGGGTAACTGTGGATCAACTGCAGGCGCACGCGGCACGAGGCAGCTGGGGAAGGCGACCCTCGTCCACAGCCTGGAGGTCCCGGTGACGACACGTGGAGTCCTGTACGTCCACTCCGCGCCCCGCGCGCTGTGCCCGCACGTCGAGTGGGCCGTCGCAGGGGTGCTCGGTGTGCGGGTGAGCCTGGACTGGATCCGCCAGCCGGCCGCACCCGGCCACTGGCGTGCCGAGTTCTCCTGGCAGGGGGAGCCCGGTACCGCCTCGAAACTCGCCTCCGCGCTGCGCGGCTGGCAACTACTGCGCTACGAGGTCACCAGCGAGCCCTGCCCCACCGCCGAGGGCGAGCGCTACAGCAGCACGCCCACGCTCGGCATCTTCCACGCCGTCACCGGCATCCACGGCGACATCCTGATCCCCGAGGACCGCCTGCGCGCCGTCCTGCTGCGCGCCCGCAGCGAGGGCGCCGACCTGGAGGACGAGATCGCGCGGCTGCTCGGCAAGCCGTGGGACGACGAACTGGAGCCCTTCCGCTACGCGGGCGAGGGCGCCCCGGTCCGCTGGCTGCACCAGGTGGTCTGAACGCACCGACGCCGGAGGGGCCGACGCGCGATGCGTCGGCCCCTCCGGCGTACGGACGGACCCGTCAGACGGTGCGGAAGGCCAGCACCACGTTGTGGCCGCCGAAGCCGAACGAGTTGTTCAGCGCGGCGATCCGGCCGTCGGCCGGCAGCGAGCGGGGCTCGCGCACGATGTCCGCGTCGACCTCGTCGTCCAGCTCCTGGACGTTGATGGTCGGCGGGGCGGTGCGGTGGTGCAGCGCCAGCACGGTGGCGACGGTCTCGATGCCGCCGGCGCCGCCCAGCAGGTGGCCGGTCATCGACTTGGTGGCCGAGACGGCGATGTGGTCGAGGTGCTCGCCCAGCTCCTTGCGCAGCGCCTTCAGCTCGGCGGTGTCGCCCTGCGGGGTCGAGGTGGCGTGCGCGTTGACGTGCACGATCTCGGCCTTGTCCAGCTCGTTGCGCTCGAACAGGTCGGCGATGGCCCGGGCCACGCCCGCGCCGGTCGGCTCCGGCTGCGCGATGTGGTGCGCGTCCGAGGACAGGCCCTGGCCGACCGCCTCGCAGTAGATCCGGGCACCGCGCGCCTCGGCGTGCTCGATCGACTCCAGCACGACCACGCCGGCGCCCTCGCCCAGCACGAAGCCGTCGCGGCCCTTGTCGTACGGACGCGAGGCGCCCTGCGGGTCGTCGTTGTTCTTGGACATCGCCATCATGTTGGCGAACGCGGCGATCGGCAGCGGGTGGATCGCCGCCTCGGTGCCGCCGGCCACCACGACGTCGGCGCGGCCGGTGCGGATCATCTCGATCGCGTAGCCGATCGCCTCGGCGCCGGAGGCGCAGGCGGAGACGGGGGTGTGCACGCCCGCGCGGGCGCCGACCTCCAGACCGACGTTGGCCGCCGGGGAGTTGGGCATCAGCATCGGGACGGTGTGCGGGGAGACCTTGCGGACGCCCTTCTCCTTCAGCACGTCGTACTGGTCGAGGAGGGTGGTCACGCCGCCGATGCCGGAGGCGATCACGGCGCCCAGGCGCTCGGGGGCCAGCTTGGAGGACTCGTCGGTGGCCGGGGTCTCGTAACCGGCGTCGGCCCAGGCCTCGCGGGCCGCGATCAGCGCGAACTGCGCCGAGCGGTCCAGCTTGCGGGCGACCGGGCGGGGCAGCACGTCGCCGGGGTCCACGGCGGTGCGCGCGGCGATCCGCACGGGGAGTTCGGCGGCCCACTCCTCGGTCAGGGCGGCCACCCCGGAGCGTCCTGCCAGCAGGTTCTCCCAGGTGGTGGCGGCGTCGCCGCCCAGCGGCGTGAAGGCGCCGATACCCGTGACGACCACGGTACGGTTTTCAACGGTCACTGGAATGTCTTCTCTCACGTGTGCGGGGGTTCGGCGGCGCCGTAGGAAGGCCCGGCCGGGGCAC
>NZ_JBSGXP010000057.1:0-4593 GCF_053610105.1 Kitasatospora sp. NPDC054939
GCGCGGCGCGGGCCGACGGCGCGGCGCGGGCCGACGGCGCGGTGCGCCGGGTGGCGGGCGCGGTGCTCGGGCGGCGGGCCCGGCTGCGCTGGGTGCACCTGGTGCTCGGCGGCGCGCTGCTCATGCCGTACTGGCTGCTGAGCGCCGTGGTGATCGGCTCCTTCCGGCCCACCGACGAGGCCGCACGCATGGTGCTCCTGCAGCTGGCCGCCTTCGCCGCCGCCCTGCCGATGGCCGCCGTGACCGCCCTGCTGCCGATGCTGCGGGAGCTGGAGAGCGTGGCCGCCCGCACCCTCTGCGCGGTCGGCGCCGCGGCCGCCGAGCTGCCGGGCGGTCCGGCCCGGTCCTGGGCGGCGAAGCGGCGGACGGCCGGCTGGTTCGTCCTGCACCTCTTCCTCGGCGGGGTGGTCAGCGGGATGTCCCTCGCCGGCACGCCGTTCGCCGTCGTGCTGATGCTGACGCCGTTCGGCTCGCAGGGCATCGACGAGGTCATCCGGTTCTGGACCGACCGGGGCGTGCCGGACTGGCTGCCCGGCCCGCTGATGGGGCTCGCGCTGCTCCTGCTTATCCTCCTCACCAGCGCCGCCTCGGGAGCCCTGCTCGCCCGCTGCGCGCCCGCCCTGCTCGGCGCCACCCCGGACGAGCGGCTCGCCGCCGCCGAACGCCGCGCCACCGTGCTCGCCCAGCGCAACCGGCTGGCCCGGGAGCTGCACGACTCCGTCGGGCACGCGCTGAGCGCCGTCGGCATCCAGGCCTCCGCCGCCGCCCGGGTGCTCCGCACCGACCCGGCGTTCGCCGCCGAGGCCCTGGCGGCGATCGAGGAGACCGCCCGGGCCGCCGTCGCCGAGCTGGACACCGTCCTGGGGCTGCTCCGCGAGGAGGACCCGCAGGCCGACGGACCGGCCGGGCCCACCCTCGCCGGACTGGACGACCTGCTGCGCCAGCTCGCCCGCACCGGCGTCCACGTCACCGCGGAGCTGGACCCCGGACTCGACCGGCTGCCGGCCGCCGTCTCCCGCGAGGCGTACCGGATCGTCCAGGAGGGCCTGACCAACGTGCTGCGGCACGCCGGGCCCGCGCCCGCCCGCCTGCGGGTGGCGACGGCGCCCGGGCGGCTGGAGATCGAACTGACCAATCCGCTGGGCGAGCGCCGCCCCAGCCGCCCGGGCGGCGGCCGGGGACTGCGCGGCATCGGCGAACGGGCCGCCGTCCTGCGCGGCGGCTGCGAGGCCGGACCGACGGCCGACGGAACGACGTGGCGGCTGGCCGTCCGGCTGCCGGTGGGAGGAGCGAAGTGAGCACGACGGGGGAGAACGCGATGGGACCGGACGACCGGGGTACCGGCACGGGCGCGGCGGGGGCCGGCGCCGGGGAGGCGATCCGGGTGGTGGTCGCCGACGACGAGCGCCTGGTGCGGATGGGCCTGCGCGTGGTGATCGACGCCGAACCGGACCTCACCGTGGTCGGCGAGGCCGCCGACGGCGCCGAGGTCGTCCCGCTGGTGCGGGAGCTGCGCCCCGACGTGGTGCTGATGGACGTCCGGATGCCCGGCATCGACGGCATCCGCGCCACCGAACAGCTGATCGGCGGCATGGCCGAACCGCCGCGCATCCTGGTGGTCACCACCTTCGAGCACGACGACCATGTCTACGACGCGCTGCGGGCCGGCGCCGCCGGGTTCCTGCTGAAGCGGGCCCGGGCGGAGGAGATGGTGCAGGCCGTCCGGCTGGTGGCGCGCGGCGACTCGCTGCTCTTCCCGGCGGCCGTCCGGGACCTGGCGCTGCGGCAGCCGCCGGTGCGGCGGCCGGCCTCGGACGGCGGGCCGATCCGGCGGCTGACCGACCGGGAGGGGCAGGTGCTGCGGCTGATGGCGGCCGGACTCAGCAACGGCGAGATCGCCGAGCGGCTGGTGGTCAGCCAGGAGACGGTCAAGACGCACGTCGGCAGCGTGCTCGCCAAGCTCGGGGCGCGGGACCGCACGCAGGCCGTGATCGTCGCGTACGAGTCCGGTTTCGTCCTGCCGGGGTGAACGGCGGGCAGCCGTCACCCTTCTTCCGTCCCGCCGATACCAGCGATTGACATCCTCCCAGTCCTAAAGGACGGAGATTCCCGTCTGGCTGCCGGTAGCCACCGGCTCGGCCTTCGGGTGGGTTCCTGTTTCATTGCGCTGTGCCGGAACGAGTCCCGGTCTTACCCGCGCTCCGCAGGCTGATACCGCCAGTCCAGCGGCCTTGGCGACGTTGACCGCCGCGTTGATGTCTCGGTCAAGGACGGCTCCGCACGCGCTGCACGTCCACTCACGGACGTTCAGGAGCTTGGGGCCGTCCTTGACACCGCATTGTGAGCACACCTGCGAGGTGGGCTCGAAGCGGCCGATACGGTGGAAGGTTCGCCCGTACCGGGCGGCCTTGTACTCCAGCATGGTAACGAACTGCGACCATCCGGCGTCGTGCACGGACTTGGCCAGCGGCGTGCGGGCGAGTCCCTTGACCGCCAGGTCTTCCACTGCGACCACTTGGTTTTCGCGGATCAGCTTGGTGGAGACCTGGTGGTGGAACTCGCGCCGCGCGTCGGCTACCTTGCCGTGGGCGCGGGCGACCTTGATACGGGCTTTTTCCCGGTTCTTGCTGCCCCTCGCCTTGCGGGAGAGGTTCTGATGTGCTTTCCTGAGCCGCTTCTCAGCCCGGCGCAGAAGGCGGGGGCTGTCAATCTTCGTGCCGTCCGAGAGGATCGCGAAATGCGACAGGCCCAGGTCGATACCGACCACGGCATCCGTGTCAGGCATCCGGCCGAGGTCGGCGGCCGGGTCGGTCTCCACGACAAAGCTCGCGAAGTACCGCTGGCCCGCGTCCATGACCACGGTCACCGTGGACGGCACCGACGGCAGGGTGCGGGACCACTTCACGGTCAGGTCACCGATCTTCGGAAGGCGCAGCTTCCCGCCCGGCGTGATCTTCCATCCGGCATTCGCCGTGAACCGGACCGACTGCCGGGTGTCCTTCCGAGACTTGAACCGGGGTGCGCCCATGCGGGGCCGCTTGCCCTTGAGACCGTCGAAGAAGTTACGGTAGGCGGCGTCCAGGTCCCGGAGGGACTGCTGCAACACCACCGATGACACCTCGGAGAGCCATGTCCGCTCGGGGGTCTTCTTCGCGGCGGTGAGCAGCTTGGACAGCTCACCCAAGGGGACGAACGGCAGCCCGGCGGCACGGGCGGTCTCGCGGACGCGAAGCGCGTCGTTGAAGACCACACGGGCACACCCGAACGCCCTTGCCATGTCACCACGATGGAAGCCCAATCCAGATCTACGAACCGGCCGCCGCGTCGCCCACAACCGTCACGTCCACTTGGCTCTTGTCACGAAGTACCGACGCGAGGCCATGACCGGCACCATGCTGACGCGCTGCGAGGAGATCACGCGAGAGGTGTGCTCGGACTTCGAGGCCGAACTGATGCAGTTCAACGACGAGGACGACCATGTTCACCTGCTGGTGAACTACCCACCCAAAGTCCAGCTCTCGAAGCTGGTCAACTCCCTCAAGGGAGTCTCGGCTGCACAAGGAGTACGACAGCCACGTGCGCCGACACCTGTGGGGTGGACACTTCTGGTCCGGCTCCTACTTCGCGGGATCGTGTGGAGGTGCGCCGCTCACCGTGGTCAAGCAGTACATCGCGAACCAGAAGCGGCTCGTCTGACCGCCACCCCGAAACCGTAGCGAACTCCGCCGCTCCGCGGCTACGGGCCAAGGATGCGCTTCACCCTCGTCTAAAGGGCGGAGCACTGCACGGGATCAGAGGTAGAGTGCGGCGTTCCCGAACATCCGTCCGGTACCTCCCGTATCACCTGAAACGAACTTGGTGGCCGCATGACACTCTGGACCCGCCCCGCGCTCTGGTGGCGCACGGGCATCGTGCTCTCGGCGGCGCTCGGCCTGATCCTGCAGACCGCGCCGCTGGTGTACTTCACGATCCAGAGCAATGTGATCGTGCTCGGCTACTTCATCGGCGCCGTCTACTGGATGCACAAGCGCGGCACCGTCGACGCTCCCGCGCCCCGGCTGCGGGGCGCCGCCACCCTGTACATCCTGATCACCGGCCTGGTGTCGCACATCCTGCTGGAGAAGGGTGCCAACCCGATCCCCGGCCTCTTCGACGGGCCGGACAAGCTGGCGCACTGGTCCTCGTTCTTCCTGCACTACGTCACGCCGGTGATGGTGATCATCGACTGGCTGACCCTCAAGCCGCGCAACGCCTCCTCCTGGCGGGACGTCCCGCTCTGGCTGGCCTTCCCGCTCGGCTACGCGGGGATCGTGCTCGCCCGCAACGCGCTGTTCTCCAACTACCCGATGCCGTACCCCTACTTCTTCTTCGACCCGACCACCGAGGGCTACGGCTACGTGTGGGGCCAGATCGCCCTGCTGACGGTGGAGTTCGTGGTGCTGGCCGCGGCCGTCATCGGCATGGACCGGCTGGGGACCCTGATCAGCGGCAAGGTGCGGCCCGCTGAGGCGTAGGCCCTGCGGACGTGCGAACGGCGGGGGCACCGGGGGGCGGGCGGGCCGCCGGCGGGGGGCCGGGGCGGCCGGCCGCCCC
>NZ_JBSGXP010000057.1:4603-46937 GCF_053610105.1 Kitasatospora sp. NPDC054939
GGGCACCGTTACCCGCGCCTGGGTGCGCCCCGGTGTGGGGACGGCCGGGGGGAGGGCCCAAGGGGGGGCGCCGGGGGGTCGGGTGGCCCGCCGTTCGCGTGCCCGGGCCGTCCGCGACCGCGGGCTTCGACCCGGGCCGCGCCCCTGGCCACGACCCCGGGCGACGACCCGTCAACCGGGCCGCCGCGGCGGCCGGTACGCCCCAGGTGCTACCCGGACCGGCCCGCGGGTAGCCCCGCGGTAGGGGGCGAGGACCGGTCCACGGTGTGACGCCGCGGAGGGGTCGCACTCCGTACCGTCGGGGACGGGCAGCGGAACGGTTCCGCGGGGGACGCCCTGGGGACGCCCGTCCGCAGCGGATGCGGACGGGCGGCCCCACCAGGACGGCCTCGCCAGGACGGCGCAGAGCCGGGACGGGATCGAGAACGATGGCACGGATGACAGCGGGGCGCACGACCGGACGGACCCCGGAGGGGGCGGCCGGCGGCCCGCGGGCAGGACGCCGGACGGGACGGCCGTCGCACCGCGGCGGGCGCCCGACCGGGAAGGCGGCCGCGGCCCGCACGGTGGCCGCCACCGTGGTGGCGCTCGCGGTGGCCGCGGGGGCGGCGGCACCGGCCCTGGCCGCGCCCGGCGACGCACGCCGCCCCGGGGCGAACCGGCTGGACGGCGTCTGGCAGACGGACGGCTACGGGACCGTCCTGGAGATCGCGGGCGGGAAGCTGACCACCTACGACCTGACCCGGGTCAGCTGCACCGAGGGCGGCGGCCCGGGCCGGCAGTTCGGCGAGCCCGGACGCGACGGGGCGACCCGCTACGGCCCGGAGGGGTCCGCCTTCGCCGAACTGACGATCACCCCGCAGGGCCGGCACCGGGCCGTCCAGCAGGAGGACTCGTCCGTCGGCACGAGGTCGCTGAACCGGCTGCCCGGACTCCCCGCGCTCTGCCGGGAGCCGGTGGAGGACGACGGCCCGCTCGCGGTCTTCGACCGGTTCTGGGCGACCTTCGAGGAGAACTACCCCTTCTTCGCCGCCAAGGGCGTCGACTGGCATGCCGTGCGGGACACCTACCGGCCGCAGGTCACCGCGCAGACCGGACCCGACCGGCTCCAGCAGATCTTCGCCGAGATGCTCGCCCCGCTGAACGACGCGCACGTCGCACTGCGGCGCCCCGTCGGCGGCAAGCCGACGACGGTCTTCTCCGGCTCCCGGCCCGGCACCGTGATGCCGACCCCGGACCTGATGGTGCAGGCCGGCAAGCCCGTCGCCGCCCAACTGCTGGCGCCCGAGCGGACCTTCGGCAGCGGCATGCTGGGCGTCGGCGAACTCCCGGGCGGCCTGCGCTACCTGCGGGTCAGCCTGTTCGGCAACTACGTCCCGGACGGCAGCCACCAGGACGACACGGCCGAACTCGACCGCGCCCTGGACGCCCTGCTCGCCGACCGCGCCGGGCTGCGCGGCCTGGTCGTCGACGTCCGGGTGAACGGCGGCGGCTCGGACGCCCTCGCCCTGCAGATCGCCTCCCGGCTCACCGACCGGCCGTACACCGCCTACCGCAAGGTCGCCCGGAACGACCCCGCCGCCGCCCGCCGCTACACCCGGCCGCAGCCGATCGCCGTCCGCCCGGCCGCCGGCCCGCGTTGGACCGGCCCGGTGGCGGTGCTGACCGCCGGGAGCACCGTCAGCGCGGGCGAGACCTTCACCCAGGCGCTGATGGGCCGCAGCCCGCACGTCACCCGGATCGGCGAGAACACCCAGGGCGTGTTCAGCGACGTCCTGGTCCGCAAGCTGTCCGCGGAGTTCACCGCGGTGCTGCCGAACGAGAAGTTCCTCGCCCCGGACGGCAGCAGCTTCGACGGCCCGGGCATCCCGCCGGACGTCCGCACGCCGGTGTTCACCCCCGAGGAGCTGAACGGGCTGAAGGACTCCGCGCTGACCCGGGCCCGCCGGCTCCTCGGCGGCTGAGCCGGGCCCCCGGCAGTTCCCCGGCGGCCGACCCGGGCGGGTCCGGCCACCGGCGCCGGCACCCGGCCCGCTCCCGGCTACATCAGGTCCACCGCCTTCAGTTCGCCGTCCAGCTCCAGCCAGCGGGTGATGCCGATCCCGCGCAGGAACGGCAGGTCGTGGCTGGCGACGATCAGCGCGCCCTGGTAGGCGGCGAGCGCCTGGGTGAGCTGGCGGACGCTGGCGAGGTCGAGGTTGTTGGTCGGCTCGTCGAGCAGCAGCAGCTGCGGCGGCGGGTCGGCCAGCAGCAGGGCCGCCAGGGTGGCCCGGAACCGCTCGCCGCCGGACAGGGTGCCGGCGAGCTGGTCGGCCCGGCCGCCGCGGAACAGGAAGCGGGCCAGCCGTGCCCGGATCGCGTTGTCCCCCGCGCCAGGGGCGAACAGCTTGACGTTCCCCGCCACGCTCAGCGTGTCGTCCAGCAGGTCCAGCCGCTGCGGCAGGTGGCGCAGCGGCACCGGCGTGGTGACCTCCCCCTCCAGCGGGGCGAGTTCACCGGCGATGGTGCGCAGCAGGGTGGACTTGCCGGCCCCGTTGCGTCCGACCAGGGCGATCCGCTCGGCGCCGCGCAGGTCGAGGTCGGCCGTCGTCCCGTACGGCAGCCGGACCCGGTCCAGCGTGAGGACCGTGCGGCCGGCCGGGACGGCGGTGCGGGGCAGGTCGATGCGGATCTCGGCGTCGTCGCGGACGGCCTCCTCCGCCGTGGTGAGCTTCTGCTTGGCCTCGGCCAGGCGCTCGGTGTGCATGGTCTTCAGGCGACCCGCCGTCTCCTGGCCCTGGCGCTTGAGCTTGCCCGCGAAGATGTGCGGGTCGTTGCGGGTGACGGAGCGCTTCTTGCCGTAGCTCGCGCTGCGCTCCAGCTTCACCCGGGCATCGGCGAGGTCCCGCTTCTGGCGCTGGACGTCGGCCTCGGCGGCGCGCACCATCCGCTCGGCGGTCTCCTGCTGGGCGGCGACCGTCCGCTCGTAGTGCTCGAAGTTGCCGCCGTACCAGGTGACCTCGCCGTCCCTCAGGTCGGCGATCTGGTCGACGTGCTGGAGGAGTTCGCGGTCGTGACTGACGATCAGCATCACCCCGCCCCAGCCGGCCACGGTCTCGTAGAGCCGCCCCCGGGCGGCCCGGTCGAGGTTGTTGGTCGGCTCGTCGAGCAGCAGCACGTCGGGGCGGCGCAGCAGCAGGGCGGCCAGCCGGAGCAGGACGGCCTCGCCGCCGGAGAGTTCGCCGGTGGTGCGGTCCAGCCCGAGGCGGGCCAGGCCGAGCCGGTCGAGGGTGGCGCGGGCGCGCTCCTCGACGTCCCAGTCGTCGCCGACGGCGTCGAAGTGCCGCTGGTCGGTGTCGCCGGCCTCGATGGCGTGCAGCGCCTCCCGGGCCGCCCGGATACCGAGCGCCTCGTCGACCCGCAGACCGGTGTCGAGGGTGAGGCCCTGCGGCAGGTAGCCGAGTTCGCCGCCGACCCGGACGCTGCCGGAGGACGGGGTGAGCTCGCCCGCGATCAGACGCAGCAGGGTGGACTTGCCCGCGCCGTTGAGCCCGATCAGCCCGGTGCGGCCGGGGCCTACCGCCAGGTGGAAGCGGTCGAGGACGGGCTTGCCGTCCGGCCACTCGAAGGAGAGGTCCGTGCAGAGGACGGAGGTGGCGGGCTGGGTGGGTTGCGCCATGGATGGCCTCCCGGGGGGTGGTTGCCTGCAGGGGATCCGACCGGTGCGGTCGTCGAGCAGCACGGGAGACACCGCCGAAGGGGCGGCAGCGGGTGGAGCGGGGGCCGCGGAGTCTTCGGGCCGGCTCACCACTGAGGTCGCACACTCACGCACCGCGCATTCCTGGGCGCGGTGGGGCGGTGTCTCGGGACCTCAGTAGAGCAACGGCCTTCTCCTGTTCTGGCGGCTGACGGGGTCAACGCTAGGAAGCCCGCGGATGTTCCGCAAGCGATTAATCGGCGGGCCCGGCGGCAGCCCGGCGAACGGCCCCGTCGGGGGCGTCGGGGGCGTCGGGGATGTCAGGGGCGTCGGGGTCGGGCGCGGCAGCGGCTCCGGTGGCCGTCGCGTACGGATCCGGTGCCGATCGCGTGACAGGAGTGTCCCGGGGGGCGGGCGGCTCCCGAGGGGTGGGCACGGACATGGCAGACTCCTCCACTGCCGTGCCCGCCCCGAGCGGTGGCACGCGCCACGGACACAGGGGGAACTGAACAGATGTCATCGATACGCCGTACCGCCCGCGCCGCGCTGGGGGCCTCCGTCGTCGCGCTGACGATGGTCGCCGCGACCGCGTGCGGGCCGGAGAACGAGGGCGGCCCGGTCGGGGGCGGGGCGGCGCCGACCGCCGCCGTGAGCGAGAGCGGCAAGCCGGGCGCACTGCCGTTCAAGCTGCCGACCGTCGACGAGCTCAAGGGCTGGAAGTTCGAGGACTGGGACCGCTGGGCCCAGCAGAACGTGATCACGCCGGCCGTCAAGGGCTTCTGGGACCTGCAGAAGATCCTCACCGCCAAGCCGGTCAAGCCGGCCCCCGGCCCGACCACCGCACCCACCGCCGCACCGACGGCCGCCCCGACCGGGCAGCCGACCACCGCACCGACCGCCGCCCCGACCGGGCAGCCCCCGGGCGGCGGCAACGGCACCGACCCGAAGCCGAAGCGGGTCGAGGCCAAGCCCGTCGCGCACCCGTACGCGAAGCAGTTCCACGTCAACGGGAAGATCTTCTTCGACGACGGCAAGCAGAACTACGTCTGCTCCGGCACCGTGGTCGCCGACCCGGCCAACCCCGGCAAGAGCAACCTGGTGTGGACCGCCAGCCACTGCCTGCACAGCGGCAAGGGCGGCAAGTACTACACCAACGTCACCTTCGCCCCGGCGTTCAACAGCTCCGGCGCGGTGAGCGGCGGCAAGAAGGGCACCCTGGCCCAGGCCGCGCCGTACGGCGAGTGGGGCGCGGTCGCCGGCATGGTGTCCCCGCAGTGGGCGGCCGAGGCCGACGCCGGGTACGGCGGCCCGTGGAGCCAGTACGACTGGGGCATCATCAAGGTCGCCAACCCCGAGGGCGGCGGCAAGTCGCTGGAGGAGACCGTCGGCGGCGCCGTCCCGATCTGGTTCAACGCCCCGCGCGACCAGCTGACCTCCGTCAGCAACTACGGCTTCCCCGCGGGCAAGCCCTTCGACGGCATGGAGCTGGAGTACTGCGAGGGCGGCCGGCCGGTGCGCCACTCCCCCGACCCGGCCCGCCCGGCGATGCTCACCATCGGCTGCAACGCCACCGGCGGCGGCAGCGGCGGCGGCTGGTTCGCCACCCGGGACGGCAAGCAGGTCCTGGTCAGCGACACCTCCATCGGCGGCGACGCCTACGACTGGGAGGCCGGCCCCTACCTGGAGGACGTCGCCAAGAACGCGCTGGACTACTTCTCCAAGAAGGCCAGGTAACGCCCACCGGTACCCGCCGGTACGCCCGAGGGCCGCAGCCGCCACGGCTGCGGCCCTCCGCCGTCCCCGCCCGCCGCGCCCGCACCCGCCCGGACCACCCGCCGCGCTCTCTACAATCGGACCATCATGAGCGCCACACTCGTAGTCAAGGACCTCGCCGCCGGCCACGGCGAGCGCACCCTCTTCTCCGGCCTGGACCTGGTCGTCGCCCCCGGTGACGTGATCGGGCTGGTCGGCGTCAACGGCGCCGGGAAGTCGACCCTGCTGCGACTGCTGGCCGGTCTCGACACCCCCGAGGGCGGCTCGCTGCGGCTCAGCCCCGCCACCGCCAACGTCGGCCACCTGCCGCAGGAGCCGGAGCGCCGCGAGGGCGAGTCCGTCCGGGACTTCCTCGCCCGCCGCACCGGCGTCGCCGCGGCCCAGGCCGCCCTGGACGAGGCCACCGAGGGCCTGGTCGAGAGCCGCCCGGGCGCCGACGACGCCTATGCGTCGAGCCTGGACCGCTGGCTCGACCTCGGCGGCGCCGACCTGGAGGAGCGCGCCGAGGAGGTCGCCGACTCGCTCGGCCTCAAGGTCTCCCTCGACCTGCCGATGACCGCGCTCTCCGGCGGCCAGGCCGCCCGGGCGGGCCTCGCCTCGCTGCTGCTCTCCCGGTACGACGTGTTCCTGCTCGACGAGCCGACCAACGACCTCGACCTGGACGGCCTGGAGCGGCTGGAGTCCTTCGTCAAGGGCCTGCGCGCCGGCACCGTGCTGATCAGCCACGACCGCGAGTTCCTGGCCCGGACCGTCACCCGGGTGGTGGAGCTCGACCTGCACCAGCAGCAGGTCAACCTCTACGGCGGCGGCTACGAGGCGTACCTGGAGGAGCGGGCGGTGTCCCGCCGGCACGCCCGCGAGGAGTACGAGGAGTACGCCGACACCAAGGCCGGGCTGGAGGCGCGGGCCCGGATGCAGCGCGGCTGGATGGAGCACGGCGTGCGCAACGCCCGCCGCAAGTCCTCCGACAACGACAAGATCGGCCGGGCGATGCGCGCCGAGTCGACCGAGAAGCAGGCCTCCAAGGCCCGGCAGACCCAGCGCATGATCGAGCGGCTGGACGTGGTCGAGGAGCCCCGCAAGGAGTGGGAGCTGCGGATGGAGATCACCACCGCGCCGCGCTCCGGCTCGGTGGTCGCCACCCTGCGCGGCGCCGTCGTGCGCCGGGGCGACTTCGCCTTCGGCCCGGTGGACCTGCAGATCGACTGGGCCGACCGGGTCGCCATCACCGGGGCCAACGGGGCGGGCAAGTCGACCCTGCTGGCGGCGCTGCTCGGCCGGCTCGAACTCGACGCCGGCAGTGCGGCACTGGGCTCCGGCGTGCTGGTCGGCGAGGTGGACCAGGCGCGCGGGCTGTTCCTCGGCGAGGGGCCGCTGCTGGAGGCCTTCGCCGCCGCCGTCCCCGAGTTCGCCCCCGAGGACGTGCGCACCCTGCTCGCCAAGTTCGGCCTCAAGGCCGTCCACGTGCTGCGCCCGGCGGGCACCCTCTCGCCCGGCGAGCGCACCCGGGCCGCCCTCGCCCTGCTGCAGGCCCGCGGCGTCAACCTGCTGGTGCTCGACGAGCCCACCAACCACCTCGACCTGCCCGCGATCGAGCAGCTGGAGTCGGCGCTCGCCTCGTACACCGGCACGCTCCTGCTGGTCACCCACGACCGGCGGATGCTGGACACGGTGAGCGTCAACCGCCGGCTGGAGGTCCGGGAGGGCCGCGTCCACGAGTCCTGAGCGGGCGGCACGGCCCGATTCCCGGTGGGTCGGCACCGCCCGACGCCCGGCCGGTCGGCGCGGCGCCCCGGGGAGTCGGGAGGTCCAGACCTCTTCCCCGGGGCGCCGTCCTGTGCTGTGCTGTCGGCCATGGTTGAGAGCACAGTGGCGGCCGGCGGCTCGTACCCGAGCGTCGCCCTCCGCCCGATGACCGTGCCCGCCCACGAGGCCGAGGCGCGCAGCAGGACTTTCCACGACGTCATGGCGCAGCGCCGCACGGTGCGCGACTACTCGACGCGCCCGATCCCCGAGGGCGTGCTGGAGTGGGCGGTCCGGACCGCCTCCACCGCGCCGAGCGGGGCGCACGTCCAGCCGTGGCGGTTCGTGGTGATCACCGACCCGGAGCGGAAGCGGCGGCTGCGGGAGGCGGCCGAGACGGAGGAGCGGGAGTTCTACGCGCACCGGGCCTCGCCGGAGTGGCTGGCCGCCCTGGAGCCGATCGGCACCGACTGGAACAAGCCGTTCCTGGAGGACGCGCCGGCCGTGATCGTGGTCTTCGAGGTGCACAAGGGCCCGCAGTCGCCGCGGCCGTACTACACCAAGGAGTCGGTGGGCATCGCGGTCGGGCTGCTGCTCGCCACCCTGCACCAGGCCGGCCTCGCCACCCTCACGCACACCCCGAGCCCGATGAAGTTCCTCAACGAGGTGTGCGAACGGCCCGCCGAGGAGCGGGCCGCCTACGTGATCCCGGTCGGCTACCCGGCCGAGGGGGCGCGCGTACCCGACCTGCGGCGCAAGGATCTCGACGAGGTGCTGGTACGCCTCTGACGCGCCGGAGGGCGGCGCCGCCCTGCGCGCGGGCCCGCGCTGGTGGCAGGTCTGGACCATGGACATAATCGCTGTCATGAGTCACGTCATGCGCCACCCCCGCAGGCGAGCCGCCCTCCTCCGCAGCACCGCCACCACGGCACCCGCACCCGGCCCGACCGGCGGCGCGGGCGGCGGTGCGACGATCGTCGGTGCGACAGCGGCAGCCGTTCGGACGGCCGGGCCCACCGACGGCCGCCCGCCCGAGCTGCTGCCGCTGGCCGACGGCCTCTCCCTGCACCGGCGCACGGTCGTGCACGCCCCCGCGCTCAACGCCGCCGTCCGCGCCGACCTGCGGCACCTGCGCCCGTGGATGGAGTGGGCCGCCGAGGCGCCCAGCCTCGCGTACAGCACCGCGTCGGCCCGCGCCGGGGTCGCCGCCTGGGACGCCGGCACCCACTTCATGTACGTAGCCGTCCCGGACGGACAGCCCGACCGGGTGATCGGCGGCTTCGGACTGCACGGCCGGATCGGCCCGGGCGCCCTGGAGCTCGGCTACTGGGTCGGCTCCGCACACACCGGCCGGGGCATCGCGACCGCCGCGGCCGGGGCGCTCACCGCGGCCGCCCTGGCGCTGCCCGGCATCGTCCGGGTGGAGATCCACTGCGACGCGGCCAACTACGCCAGCGCCGCCGTACCGCGCAAGCTCGGCTACCGGCTGGACCGGGTGGCGGAGGCGCCGGTGAAGGCCCCGGGCGAGACGGGCCGCCAACTGGTGTGGATCCGCGAGCACTGACCCCGACAGGTGGCCCCGGAGGCCTGGCCGGGCGGGGGCCCTGGGGCACCCCGCCCGGCCTGCAGGCCTCCGGTCAGTACCGCTCGCCGGTCGGGGCGGGCAGGCCGTCCAGCTCGGCGAGTTCGTCCGCGCCGAGCACCACGTCGGCCGCGGCCGCGTTGTCCGCCAGGTACTTGGGCGTCTTGGTGCCCGGGATCGGCAGCACGTACCGCCCCTGCGCCAGCACCCAGGCGAGCGCCACCTGCGCCGGCGTCGCACCGAGCCGGGCGGCGATCTCCTTGACCTTGTCGACGATCGCCAGGTTGGCGGCGAGCGCGTCCTGCTGGAAGCGCGGCAGGGTGCGGCGCCAGTCGTCGGCGGGCAGTTCGGCGGCCGAGGAGAAGCGGCCGGCCAGGAAGCCCCGGCCGAGCGGCGAGAACGGCAGGAACGCGATGCCCTGCTCCTCGGTGTACGGCAGCACCTCGGCCAGCGGGTCCCGGGTCCACAGCGACAGCTCCGACTGGACCGAGGCCACCGGGTGGACGGCCTGGGCGCGCCGGATCTGCTCGACGCCCACCTCGGAGAGCCCGATCTGCCGGGCCTTCCCGGCCGCGACCACCTCGGCCAGCGCGCCCCAGGTCTCCTCGATCGGCACCTGCGGGTCGACCCGGTGCAGCTGGTAGAGGTCGACGTGGTCGGTGCCGAGCCGGCGCAGGCTCTCGTCGATCGAGCGCCGGACGTGCTCGGGGCGGCCGTTGTTGCCGACCCGGCGGCCGTCGTCGCCCGGCACCAGGCCCACCTTGGTGGCCAGCACCGCGCGCTCCCGGTACGGACCGGCGAGGGCGGCGCCGACGACCTCCTCGTTGCTGTACGGCCCGTAGATGTCGGCGGTGTCGATCAGGGTGACCCCGAGGTCGAGCGCGGTGCGGATCACCTGCACCGAGGTCTCGTCGTCCCGGTTGCCCGGGTCGTACGCCCAGGTCATCCCCATGCAGCCGAGACCGATCACGCCGACCTCGGGACCGTTGCTGCCGATCGTGCTGGTGCGCATGCTTGATGCTCCTTCAGGTGCGGACGGGGTGTCGGGGCAGCCCGGTGGCCGGGCCTCCGGTGCGGGCTGCTCCCGGCGAACGGCTCAAGCCTCTCCCTTGGAGTGCACTCAAGGTCAAGCGGCCGGTGCGGCCCCATCCGGCCACCGGTTGCGCAACGGGGGTGCGACGGAGGCGCGGGAGCGGCTGCCGATGCTTGACGCGCCCATCTGGTCTAGTCCAGTTTGAAGGGGCGGCGCCCACCCCCACCGGCCCGGCGCCGCGCACCGCCCCCGCACCACGCACCGCCCCGCACCGGACAGCACTCCCCCACGCCCGTCCGCCCGCGCACCCCACCGCCCGCGCGGACGGCCGGCACCGTCCCGAGAGGCACCCCCATGCCGCACGCGCCCCACTCCGACCCGCCCGGCACACCCGATCTGCCCGACCGGCCCGGCGCGTTCGAGGAGCCCGAGCCGACCGGACGGCCGCAGCGGCACCCGCGGCGGGCCTCCCCACGCACCCGGGCCCTCGTCGCGCTGGTCGCGGGCGCCCTGGCCGCCGGCCTGACCGCCCTCGCCGGCAACGCCGGTGCGACGGCCGGCAACCTGCTCGCCGACCCCGGCTTCGAGAGCGGCGCACTCGGGGCCTGGAGCTGTTCCGGCACCACCGGCAGCATCGTCGACAGCGGCGCCCACACGGGCACGTACGCGCTCAAGGGCGCGGTCGGCAGCGGCGACACCGCCCAGTGCAGCCAGACCGTGGCCGTCCGGCCCGGCACCTCCTACACCCTCAGCGCCTGGGTGCGCGGCCCGTACGTGTACCTCGGCGCGACCGGCGGCGGCACCACCGTCCCCGCGGTCTGGACCCCGGGCGGCCCCGCGTGGCAGCGCCTCTCCACCACCTTCACCACCGGCCAGACCACCACCGCCCTCACCGTGCAGTTGCACGGCTGGTACGGCCAGGGCGCCTACCTGGCCGACGACGTGGTGCTCTCCGGCCCGGACGGCACCGGGCCCGCCCACCCGCCGGCCTCCTCGGCACCGCCGTCGCCATCCACCCCCGGCACGCCCGGGGGCCCGACCGCCACGGCGACCCCCACGGCGACCTCGACGGCGACCTCCGCCGGGACGGCGACCTCCGCCGGGACGCCGGCGCAGGGGCCACCGTCCGCGGTGCGGATGCCGGTCGCCCCGTACGTCGACATGAGCGCCCGGCCGACCCCGTCGCTGCCGGCCCTGGCCTCGGCCGGCGGGCCGACGTCCTTCACCATGGGCTTCGTCACCGGCGCGGGCTGCCGGGCCAGTTGGTTCAACGCCCACGACCCGCGCAGCGGTTGGGCCGGCGAGCAGATCGCCGCGGTCCGGGCCGCCGGGGGCGACGTCAAGGTCTCCTTCGGCGGCGCCGCCGGCACCGAACTCGCCGCCGCCTGCACCTCGGTGGACGCACTGTTCGCCGAGTACGACGCGGTCGTGCGGGCGTACGGCCTGACCTACGTCGACTTCGACATCGAGGGCGCGGTCCTCGCCGACACCGCCGCCACCGCCCGCCGCTCCGCCGCGCTGGCCAGGCTGCAGCAGGCCCACCCCGGCCTGCGGATCTCCCTCACCCTGCCGGTCCTGCCCGAGGGCCTGACCACCGATGGCGTCGGCATCGTCCGCTCCGCCCGGGACGCCGGGGTCGACCTCGACCTGGTGAACATCATGGCGATGGACCACCACCGCCCCGGCGCCGACTACGGCGACGCCGCCGTCCAGGCCGCCCAGGCCCTGCACGGCCAGCTGAAGGTGCTCCACCCCGAACGGGACGACGCCCGGCTCTGGGCCACCGTCGGGGTCACCCCGATGGTCGGCGAGAACGACGACCACCAGCGCTACGACCAGGCGGACGCCCGGCAGTTGGTGGACTTCGCCGGCCGGCACCGGCTCGGCATGCTGTCCTTCTGGGACGCCACCCGTGACGCCAACGCCTGCACCGGCCCGCTCCACCGGTGCACCAACATCCCGCAGCAGCCCTCCGAGTTCGCGCGGATCTTCGCGCAGTACCGGGGCTGACCGGGGAGTCCGGTGCCGCGTCCCGGGTGCCCGGGTGCGCGGACGGGCGCCGACCCGGTCCGGCCACCCGGGCGGCCTCGGCGTCCGACCCACCCGGTAGAGTCCCCGCAACGCCCGGACGCAGCGCAGAGGCGGGCGCGCCGCTCCGGCAGGCGGGAGACGCCGGTTCGCCGGTCGGAACCCACCGGGCAGGACGAACAGCGGGCCGGGGGAAGGCAGCGGCAGTGAACCACGGGGGCAGGGGCGGGGAGGGTCGAACGGTCGCGCCCGCGCCCGGCACGGACGACCGCACCACACAGGAACCGATCACGGACGACCCGATCACGGGCGTCGAGCGTGCCGAGGGTGCCGAGGCCGTCGAGGGCACGACGGTCGACGCCGTGGGAACCGGCGCCGCGGAGGTGCCGGGCGAGGAGCCGACCCCGGAGGAACTCGCCGCCTTCAGTCGCACGCTCGGCCGCCTCCGCGGGCTCCCCACCCTGCACCCCGCCCGGCTGCACGCCGAACGGCAGGCCGATTCCTTCGTCCGCGAGAGCCGCAAGCAGCGCCGACGGGCCCGGAAGGAAGCCGGGAGGCTCGCAGACGCGGAACTGCTCGCCACCACCGTCACGGGCGCCCGCGGACGCCGCGAGGACGCAGCGCTCGACCTGCCGGCCCCGGCACCGTCCGCCATCGGAGGGGACGGGGGCGGGCAGGTGCCCTTCGGCGAGCTGCAGCTGGCCCGGCGGTGCTACGTCTGCAAGGCGGCCTACCGGCAGGTCGACGCGTTCTACCACCTGCTCTGCCCCGCCTGCGCCGCCGAGAACGCCGCCCGCCGCGCCCTCTCCACCGACCTGCGCGGCCGACGCGCCCTGCTCACCGGCGGACGCGTCAAGATCGGGTTCCAGCTGGCGCTGATGATGCTGCGCGACGGCGCCGAACTGATCGTCACCAGCCGGTTCCCGCACGACACCGTCCGGCGGTTCCGGGCCGCGCCCGGCAGCGGCGCATGGTGGGACCGGCTCACCGTCGTGGGCATCGACCTGCGCGACCCCCGCCAGGTACTCGGACTGGCCGACCGGCTGCGCGCCGAGGGCCGCCCGCTCGACATCCTGGTCAACAACGCCGCACAGACCCTGCGCCGCCCGCCCGAGTCGTACGCCCTGCTGGCCGCCGGGGAGCACACCGCCCTGCCCGCCCCGGACGCCCGGGCCGTCACCCACGCACCCGGCTTCCGCCCGATGCCGGTGCTCGCCCCGGCCTGGCCCACCGCCGGACTGGGCGCCGGACCGGCCGGACCGACGGACCCGGAGACCCCGGCCCCACCGTCCCCGGACGCGCTGCGGCTGCCGGCCGCCCGGACGGCGCCCGGGGCCCGGCCGACCCCGCCACCCCGGCGGGCCGACGAGGCCGGGCTGCTGCCGGACCTCGCGCCCGCCAACTCCTGGTCCGTCCGCCTCGGCGACCTCGACCCCGGTGAGGTCCTGGAGACCCAGCTGGTCAACGCCCTCGCCCCGGCGCTGCTCTGCGACCGCCTGCTGCCGCTGCTGCTCGCCTCCCCGCACGCCAACCGCTACATCGTCAACGTCACCGCCGTGGAAGGCCGGTTCGAGGTCCGCAACAAGACCGGCGGCCACCCCCACACCAACATGGCCAAGGCCGCGCTCAACATGCTGACCCGCACCAGCGCCGCCGAACTCGCCGCGCAGGGGGTGCACATGTGCGCGGTCGACACCGGCTGGATCACCGACGAGAACCCGGCACCGAAAAAGGCCCACCTCGCGGACCGCGGCTTCCGCACGCCGCTGGACATCGTCGACGGCGCCGCCCGGGTCTACGACCCCATCGTGCGCGGCGAGGCCGGCAGCCCGGTCTCCGGGGTCTTCCTCAAGGACTACCGCGAAGCCGCCTGGTGAACGCCCCCGCCCACACCTGCGCGGCCGGGGTCACACCCCCGGCGTCATGCCCCGGGCACGCAGGGCGCGGACCGCGACCCGGGTGAGCGGGCCCAGCAGCAGGCCGCCCACCGCGCCCAGGGCGAGCCCGAACAGGTTGTCCCAGACGTCCTGGGCGTGGCAGCCGTGCCCGAGGGCCGGCACGGCGTACTGCACGTACTCGACGGCGAACGGCAGGGTCGCCGCGCCGAGCAGCACCACGACGGCCCGGCTCCGGGTGCCGGCCAGGGCCGCGGCGACCCCGACCGGGACGAACAGCGCGGCGTTGAGGCCGACCCGGCTCAGGGCCAGCAGCCCGGCGAGCGGCCGCGGCCCGGCCCCGGTCAGGGTGCACTGCTGCGCGGCGGTCCGGGACAGCTCCCACACCGGCCCGCGGGTGTCGGGGAGCAGGGACAGCGTGACCACCCCGCCGAGGGCGAGCAGCAGCACGAACCCCACCGCCCAGTGCGCCCGCAGCAGCCGCCCGACCGGGCGGTTCAGCAGTGCGGCCGGCACGAGCGAGCAGAGCACCCCCGGCCAGAACAGCGGTACGGCCTCCAGTACGGCTTCGATCACACCCGAACGGACGCCTCGTACATCCGTCCGGTTCTCACCGTCCGCCGCGGGCGGCGACCGCCCGCTTCCGCATACAATCATCCGCCTCCCCCCATCGGGCGAACTGTCCGGCTCCTCCGCATACCGCCTCCCGCGCGGGGGAGCCTCAGCACGTCCGCGCCCGAACGACCCGTGTCCGGGCGGCGGCGCCTCCAGCCGTTCGGGAAGCCCGTGACCGCCGCCGCCCCGTGCGGGACCGTCCGGTACCCGTAGCCCCCCAGGGGGAGGAGCACCCGTGGCCACACTCTGCCGGCCCGCCGTCGCCGTGCCCGAGCACGTCATCACCGTCGAACAGACCCTCGACCTGACCCGCACCCTGCACGCCGGCCACCCCGAACTCCCCCGCGCCCTCCGCCTGATCGAGGACGCCGGGGTGCGCACCCGGCACCTGGTCCAGCCGGTCGAACAGACCCTGCGGCTTCCCGGGCTCGGTGCCCGCGACGCCGTGTACCGGCGGGAGGCCCGGGCACGCGTCCCCGAGGTCGTCGAACGGGCCCTCGGGTACGCCGAGTTGTCCGCCCGGGAGATCGACCTGATCGTCCACGTCTCGTGCACCGGCTTCCTGCCGCCCTCGCCGACCTCCTGGCTGATCACCGCCCTGGGCTTCCGGTCCGACACCCGCCAGCTGCCGATCGCCCAGCTCGGCGGCGCGGGCGGCGGCGCCGCGATCAACCGGGCGCACGACTTCTGCCGCGCCTACCCGGGCTCCAACGTGCTCGTCGTGGCCTGCGAGTTCTGCTCGCTCTACCGCCAGCCGGGCGGCCCCGGGGTCGGCCCGCTGCTCTCCGGCGGACTGTTCGGGGACGCCGTCGCCGCAGCCGTGGTGCGGGGCCGGGGCGGCACGGGCGTCCGGATCGAGCACAACGGCTCGCACCTGGTGCCCGGCACCGAGGCATGGATCTCCCACGACGTCCGGGACTCCGGCGTCCACCTCCTGCTGGACGAACGCCTCCCCGACGTCGCGGAACCGCTCGCCCCCGCACTGCGCGCCCTCGCCGTCGAGCACGGCCGGGACGTCTCCGGCCTCGGCTTCTGCATCGTGCCCGCCGGCAGCCCGCGCCTGCTGGACGACCTGGCCACCCGCCTGCACCTGGCGCCCGAAGCCCTCCGCTTCAGCCGGGCCACCCTCGCCGAACGCGGCGACATCGCCGGCGCGGCGGTGTTCGACGCACTGGCCCGGCTGTTCGGGAGCGGCGCGCCCGAGGAGGGGGCGCCCGGCCTGGTAGCCGCCATCGGACCCGGCATCACCGCCGAACTGACGCTCGGCAGTTGGACGGCCGCGCCGATCGAGCGGACCGTCATCCGCCGACCCGCCACCATCAGCCCGGCCGATCTGACGCTCACCCACGCGGTGGCCCCGCTGCTGCGTCCCGCGGGGACTACGATCTCGGATTGACTTCCTCCCCGTCCTAAGGACGGGGGTTCCCCTCAGCCTCGCAGCTGAGCCGCTGGGCGTGTGCCCTGCGGTGGGACTACTTCCTGCTTCATCGACGACGGCCCGCCCGGAGTGCTCCGTTGAGGTCTTACACCGTCTCCACAGGCTGCGGCCGCCAGCCCGGCGGCCAGGATGTTCTTTGCCGCGTTGACGTCCCGGTCGTGGGCCGTCCCGCAGTCGCACGTCCACTCGCGGACGTTCAGCGGCATCGTGCCGTGCAAGATGCCGCAGGTGGAGCGCAGCTTGGAGGAGGGGAACCAGCGGTCCACCACCACCAGCTCCCGCCCATACCAGGCGGTCTTGTACTCCAGCATCGACCGCATCTCGGACCACGACGCATCGGAGACGGCGCGGGCGAGCGTGCGGTTCTTGATCATGTTGCGGACCGACAGGTCCTCGATCACGACCGTTTGGTTCTCACGGACGAGTCGAGTGGTGAGCTTGTGCAGGAAGTCCCTGCGCCGGTCGGCGATCCGGGCGTGCACCCGACCTACCCTGACCCGCGCCTTCGCCCGATTGTTGGAGTCCTTGGCCTTGCGGGACAGCTCCCGCTGGGCCTTCGCCAGCCGCTCCCGGTCCCTGCTCTCGTGCTGGGGGTTGGTGATCTTCTCCCCGGTGGAGAGCGTCACCAGGCTGGTGATACCGACGTCGATCCCGATGGCCGCGTCGACCGGCGCGGGCATGGTCGGTCGGTCGTCGCACAGCATCGAGACGAACCAGCGTCCCGCGCCGTCCTGCGACACCGTGACCGTGGACGGCGAAGCGCCATCCGGCATCGGGCGCGACCACACGATCGCCAGCGGCTCAACCATCTTCGCCAACGTCAGCCGACCGTCCCGGAACCGGAACGCCGAGCCGGTGTACTCGGCACAGCGGCGGGACTTCTTCCGGCTCTTGAACGTCGGGTACTTCGCCCGCTTCTGCCAGAAGTTGGCGAATGCCCGCTGCAGGTGCCGCAGCGCTTGTTGCAGCGGGACTGACGACACCTCGCAGAGGTATGCCAGCTCCTCGGTCTTCTTCCACGCGGTCAGCATCGCGGAGGTGGCGGTGCAATCGACCCGCTCCCGGCGCAGCGTCCACGCTTCCGTACGAACCTGCAAAGCCAGGTTGTAGACCTTCCTCACGCACCCGAACGTGCGCAACAGCTCAGCCGCCTGCGCATCGGTCGGGTAGAAGCGGTACTTGAAAGCCCGCTTCACGTGGGTGTTCACCACGGATCGGACAATATCAGCCATCTCTGCACCAGGTGACGGATAATCATCTATCAAAACGGCGGAGCCGCTGTCCCAGACCCGCTGAGCGGGCGACCCGATTCCTTCCCGGCCCAGAGGCCGGGGTTTCCTTGGAGGTATCCGATGACAGATACGACGGACCGGACGGACACCTCCGCGGACAGAGCCGACCACACCGAGACCGACCGCACCCGGCGCGCCATCGACGCCGACGTCACGGCGCGCTTCCCCGCGCTGCACGCCCCGCAGTACTGGGCCTGGGGCCGCTACGACGCCCAGTTCTCCACCGAGCTCCCCCCGGACGAGCTGATCACCAACATCCACGTCGTGGGCTTCCAGGACGGCAAGGTCGTGCTGTGCCGCGACGCGCGCGACCACTGGTTCCTGCCCGGCGGCACCCGGGAGAGCGCCGAGAGCATCGAGTCCTGCCTGGTCCGCGAGCTGCGCGAGGAGGCCGGCGCCCGGCTGGTCGGCGCGCCGCACTGGCTGGGCGCGCACCGCTGCGTCACCGACGACCCGGTGCCGTACCGGCCGTGGCAGCCGCACCCGGAGAAGGCCTGGCTCTGGGGCTGGGCCGAGGTCGCGGTCGAGTCCGCGCCGACCAACCCGGACGACGGCGAACAGGTCGTCGAGGTACGGGCGGTGGAGCCCGCCGAGGCGCAGCGCCTGCTGGCGCGCAGCCACGACGCCTGGTGGGGCGAGCTGATCGCGCTCGCCGTCGAGCTGCGCGGCTGAACCCGCGCGCCCCGGCCGCACCGTACCGGGCACGGACCCGGGGCGGTACGGCTGCGGGCCGGTGGACCGTCGGGTCCACCGGCCCTCAGCCGCCTCAGCGCCGTCCGGAGCGGCGGTCGTCGGGGCGGCCCTGCCCGCCGCCGCCCGCCAGGCCGGCCCGGCGCAGCGCGTCCGCCATGGCGCTGTTGCCCAGCGGCGCCGGCGAGCCGGAACCGCCGCCCGTACCGCCGCCGGAGCCGCGGCGGTCCTGGCGGGGCGGGCGCGAGCCGCGCTGACCGCCCCGCTCGCCGCGGTCTCCCCGGTCGCCGCGGTCTCCCCGGTCGCGGGAGCCGCCGCCCGAGCCGCCGCTGCCGCCGCGCCCGACCTCGTCGTCCAGCCGCAGGGTCAGCCCGATCCGCTTGCGCGGCACGTCCACCGTGGTGACCCGGACGGTGACGATGTCGCCCGGCTTGACCACCTCGCGCGGGTCCTTGACGAAGTTCTTCGACAGCGCGGAGACGTGCACCAGACCGTCCTGGTGCACGCCCACGTCGACGAAGGCGCCGAACGCGGCGACGTTGGTGACGACGCCCTCCAGCACCATGCCGACCTCCAGGTCGCCGATCTTGTCGACGCCCTCCTTGAAGGTCGCGGTGCGGAACGCCGGGCGCGGGTCGCGGCCGGGCTTGTCGAGCTCGCCGAGGATGTCGGTGACGGTCGGGATGCCGAAGGTGTCGTCGGCGAAGTCCCCCGGGCGCAGGGCGCGCAGGGCCGCGCCGTTGCCGATCAGCCCGCGCAGCTCCCCGCCGGTGGCGGCGAGGATCCGGCGCACCACCGGGTACGCCTCGGGGTGGACGGCGGAGGCGTCGAGCGGGTCGTCGCCGTCGGGGATGCGCAGGAAGCCGGCGCACTGCTCGAAGGCCTTGGGGCCGAGCCGGGCGACGTCCTTGAGCGCCTTGCGGGTGCGGAACGGGCCGTTGGCGTCGCGGTGGGCCACGATATTGTCGGCGAGCGTGCCGGTGATGCCGGAGACCCGGGTGAGCAGCGGCGCGGAGGCGGTGTTGACGTCGACACCGACCGCGTTGACGCAGTCCTCGACGACGGCGTCCAGCGAGCGGGAGAGCTTCACCTCGCTCAGGTCGTGCTGGTACTGGCCGACGCCGATCGACTTGGGGTCGATCTTGACCAGTTCGGCCAGCGGGTCCTGCAGCCGGCGGGCGATCGAGACCGCGCCGCGGATCGAGACGTCGAGGTCCGGCAGCTCCTGCGAGGCGAACGCGGAGGCCGAGTAGACCGAGGCGCCGGCCTCGCTGACCATCGCCTTGGTGAGCTTCAGCTCGGGGTGGCGCTTGATCAGGTCCTCGGCGAGCTTGTCGGTCTCCCGGGAGGCGGTGCCGTTGCCGATCGCGACCAGGTCGACCCGGTGCCGGGCCGCCAGCGCGGCCAGCGCGGCGATCGAGGCGTCCCACTTGTTGGCGGGCTGGTGCGGGTAGATCGTCTCGTATCCGAGGACCTTGCCGGTGGCGTCCACCACCGCGACCTTCACCCCGGTGCGGAAGCCCGGGTCGAGGCCCATGGTGGCGCGGGTGCCGGCCGGGGCGGCCAGCAGCAGGTCGCGCAGGTTGGCGGCGAAGACCCGCACCGCCTCGTCCTCGGCCTCCTGGCGCAGCCGGCCGCGCAGGTCGATCCCGAGGCGCACCAGGATGCGGGTGCGCCAGGCCCAGCGGACGGTGTCGCCGAGCCACTTGTCGGCCGGGCGGCCGTGGTCGGCGACGCCGAAGCGGGCGGCGATCCGCTGCTCGTAGTCGCCGGCGCCGGGGAGGTCCCCGCCGTCCTCGGCGTCGTACGGGGAGAGTTCGAGGTCGAGCACCTCCTCCTTCTCGCCGCGCAGCATCGCCAGGATGCGGTGCGAGGGGAGCTTGGTGTACGGCTCGGCGAAGTCGAAGTAGTCGGCGAACTTGGCGCCGTCCTGCTCCTTGCCCGCCCGGACGGTGGCGACCAGCCGGCCGCGCGTCCACATCCGCTCGCGCAGCGAGCCGACCAGGTCGGCGTCCTCGCCGAAGCGCTCGACCAGGATCGCCCGGGCGCCCTCCAGGGCGGCGGCCGCGTCGGCCACCGACTCGTTGAGGTAGCCGGCGGCCACCGCGGCCGGGTCCTGCGCCGGGTCGGCGAGCAGCGTGTCGGCCAGCGGTTCGAGCCCGGCCTCGCGGGCGATCTGCGCCTTGGTGCGCCGCTTCGGCTTGAACGGCAGGTAGATGTCCTCCAGGCGGGCCTTGGAGTCGGCGGCCAGGATCTGCGCGCGCAGCGCGTCGTCCAGCTTGCCCTGGGCCTCGACGGACTCCAGGACGGCGGTCCGGCGCTCTTCCAACTCGCGCAGGTAGCGCAGCCGCTCCTCCAGCGTGCGCAGCTGGGCGTCGTCGAGCGAGCCGGTCACCTCCTTGCGGTAGCGGGCGACGAACGGCACCGTCGCGCCGCCGTCGAGCAGTTCGACCGCCGCCTTCACCTGGGCCTGGCGGACGCCCAACTCCTCGGCGATCTTCCGCTCGACGGCCTGCTGAGCCTGCTTGGCCACCTCATCGACTGGCGTGCTCACTGAGCCGGTCACCTTCTCCTACTGTTGCTGTCGCCGTACCCCCTGCATTCTGGCAGGTGCCGGGGACACCGGCGGGGACCGGCGTGGCGGCGGCTCCGGCGGCCCCGCACACCGGCGGGGCTCAGGGCGTGCGGCCGGCCGCGGCGGCGAAGGACCGCCGGTAGTCGGTGGGCGTCACGCCGACCCGGGCGGTGAAGTGGCGCCGCAGGTTGGTCGCCGAGCCCAGGCCGCTGCGCTCGCCGATCTGCTCCACCGGGAGGTCGGTGGCCTCCAGCAGGGTCTGGGCGCGCGCCACCCGCTGGTCGAGCAGCCACTGCAGCGGGGTGGTACCGGTGGCGGCCTGCAGCCGGCGGAAGAAGGTGCGCGGGCTCATCCGGGCCCGGCGCGCCAGGTCGTCGACGGTCAGCGGTTCTTCGAGGTGGGCGGTGGCCCACTCCAGCACCGGCGCGAGGCTGTCGTCGTCCGTCACCGGCACCGACAGGTCGACGAACTGGGCCTGCCCGCCCGGCCGGTGGGCGGGCACCACGAGCCGGCGGGCGAGCCGGTTGGCGACGTTCGCGCCGAGGTCGCGGCGGACGATGTGCAGGCAGAGGTCCAGTCCGGCGGCGGCGCCCGCGCTGGTGAGCACGTCGCCGTCGTCCACGTACAGCACGCTGTCGTCCACCGTGACGGCCGGGTGGCGGCGGGCGAGTTCGGCGGTGTGCGCCCAGTGCGCGGTCGCGCGCCGCCCGTCCAGCAGGCCCGCCGCCGCGAGCGCGAACGCGCCGGTGCACAGCGACACCATGCGCGCCCCCGCGTCGGCCGCCCGCCGCAGCTGCGCCACCAGCGCCGGGGGCACCTCGCGCACGCCCTCCACGATCTCCTCCGGCAGGGCGGCGACCAGCACGGTGTCCGCCTCCGCCAGTTCCTCCCAGCCGTGCGGGGCGCGCAGCGAGAAGCCGGAGCCGGGACGGCCGGGGGCGGGGCCGTCGGGGGCGGGGCCGTCGGGAGCGGGACGGCCAGCGGCGGGGCCGTCGGCGGCGGGGCGGCCGTAGGGGTCCGGACGTTCGGCGCAGAGGCGCAGGTCGTACCAGCGGTCGCTGATGGTCGGCTGCGGGGTGCCGAAGACCGCGCAGGCGATGCCGAGTTCGTAGAGGTCCCAGAACGGGAGCTCGTCGTGGTCGACCACGGCGACGGCCACCGTGCCGGGTCCGTTCCGCGGTACCGGATCCGCCCGGACCGTCCCCGTGGGTTGCTCCGGTCGGTCGAACTGCTCGCCCATGCTGCCCCCCTGGCAGGAAACGTACGCCCAAGGGCAATCCTGCCACTGTCGGCGGGCCCGCCGGGCCACGAGAGTGGGGACTGTTCGATCAACGGAGCCCCGGCCCCTCCCACCACGGGCCCCGGCCCCTCCCACCCCCCTCCCGAGGAGCGCACACCCATGTCATCCACCACCACCCCCGCCACCGCCGGCGTCGAGGTCGGCGTCCTCGGCCTCGGCGCGATGGGCACCGCGCTCGCCGACGCCCTCCTGACGGCCGGTCACCGCGTCACCGTCTGGAACCGCACCCCCGCCCGCGCCGAACCGCTGGTCGCCCGCGGCGCCGTCCGGGCCGCCGACGTCACCGGGGCGGTCAGCGCCGCCGACCTCGTCGTCGCCTGCGTGCTCGACTACGACGCGCTGCGCGCCCTGCTGGCCGGCAGCGAACCGGCCCTGGCCGGCCGCACCCTGGTCAACCTCACCTCCGGCTCGCCCGAGCAGGCCCGCGCCACCGCCGACTGGGCGGCGGGCCTGGGGATCACCTACCTCGACGGGGCGATCATGAACACCCCGCCCAACATCGGCTCCCCCGGCACCATGCTGCTCTACAGCGGCGCCCCGGACGCCCTCGCCGCCCACCGCGGCACCCTCGCCGCGCTGGGCGACCCGATCGACCTCGGCACCGACCCGGGCAGCGCCTCCCTGTACGACACCGCGCTGCTCGGCCTGATGTGGTCCACCCTCGGCGGCTGGCTGCACGGCACCGCCCTCACCCGGGCCGACGGCGTGCCGGCCACCGAGTTCACCCGGGTCGCCAACCGCTGGCTCTCCGACGCCGTCACCGGGTTCCTCACCGCGTACGCCCCGCAGGCCGACGCCGGCGCGTACCCCGGCGACGACGCCACCCTCGACGTCCACCTCGCCGCCATGGAGCACCTGCTGCACGCCAGCCGCGACCGCGGCGTGGACACCGCCCTGCCCGAACTGTTCCACCGCCAGACCGCCCGCGCGATCGCCGAGGGCCACGGCGCCGACAGCTACGCCCGCCTGATCGAGGTGATCACCAATTGACCGCGCCCGCCCCTGTCCCGTCCGGTGCCGGTCTCGTCGACACCGACTGGCCGACGCTGCTCACCGCGACCGCCGGCGCCACCACCGGTGCCCTCGCCGGGGCCGCCGACGCCGACTGGTCGCAGCGCCCGCCCGGCAGCGACTGGACGGCCCGCGCCACCCTGGACCACCTCGCCCTCGGCCTGCTCGGCTACGCGGGCCTGCTCACCGCCCGCCCGACCGACCGCTACATCACCCTGTTCGGCTCGCTCGACCCGGCGGCCCCGATCCCGCACTGCCTGGAGGGCGTGCGGATCGCCGGTTCGCTGCTCGCCACGGTCGTCCGCGACACCGAACCCGAGGCCCGCGCCTGGCACCCGTGGGGCCCCTCGGACGGCCCCGGCTTCGCCGCCATGGGAACGGTCGAACTCCTCGTCCACACCCACGACCTGGCCCGCGGCCTCGGCCTGGACTGGACGGTCCCGGACGACCTCGCCGCCCCCGCGGTCGCCCGCCTCTTCCCGGACGCACCCTCCCGGGACGCCGCCGGACTCCTCTGGTCCACCGGCCGCACCGCCCTCCCCGACCACCCCCGCAAGGCGCCCGGCGCCTGGAGCTGGGACGGCCGGGTGCGCTGACGGCCGGCCGGCACGGGCCCGGCAGGGCGCCTCCCCGCATGGACCGTTCCGGCTGCCGCGGCTCGGTCAGTCCTGCCAGTAGAAGAGCAGCGTGTGCAGGTCCATCGGCCCCCGGTGCCCGAAGTAGTAGACGTACAGGTCGGTGACCGTCGTCGACCCGAGGTCCTGGTCGATCCAGCGGAACCCGGCCGCCTCCAGCGCCGCCCGGGCTGGCAGTTCGTCCTCGTCGACGAGTCCCGCCGCGGCGGCGAAGCGCCCGAGGGTGCTCACGTGCACCGCCCCGCGGGCGTGCTCGATCAGGTGGTAGGTACCCTCGCCCTGCTGGTGCTCCTCGCCGCAGGAGACCGCCGGCTTCGGATCGAGACCGGCGGCGGCCAGCGCCGCACCGGCACGGGCGAGTTGGGCCTCCGCGTCCGGCGGCTCCGGGGGCTCGGTGGCGAGCGCCTCCACCAGCCAGCGCGGATCGCTCCGCTGGTGGCCCTCGGAGCCGTACTCGCGCAGGACGGCGAACCGCAGTTCCTCGTCGAGGTCCTCGACCTCCACCCGGGGTCGACCCAACGCCTCGTAGTGGGCGCGGAGTTCGTCGCGGTCCTCGGTGATGCGGTAGAGGGCGAGGGCGGTCCGGAGCGCGGCGGTCACGGTCGGCGCCTGCGGCAGGTGGGCGCGGAGCAGCGCCGGGTCGTCGATCAGCCAGGCGGCCAGGTCGGCGACGGCGGAATCCGGGTCGGCGAGCCCGTCGGTGACGTCCTCGCCCGCACGCTCGCGCACGAGCAGCCGGAACGCCCGGACCTCCGGCCCGTCCTCGCCCAACTCCGCTGCCACCAGCTCGATCCCGCGCCGGTCGGCCAGCAGGTCGAGCCCGTCCACCCCGGCGAGCCTGCGGTCCCACCGCCCGCTGGTCGCCAACGCCGCCAGCGCGGGCGCCGCAGTGAGGTCGCCCAGCCGCGCCCGGCCCCTCAGGAACGCCTCCGGCATCCGGTGCGCGTACTCGTCCGCCCGCTCCGGCGCCGTCAACCAGGGCAGCAGCTCGACCCGGTCTCCCAGCACGTCCAGCAGCGCGAGGCGCACCCCCTTGACCTCCCCGGTGTCCCGGATCCGGTCCAGCAACGCCGGTACGTACGCCTCCGGCACCCGCCCCGCGAGCGCCAGCGCACACGGCACGCGCCGCCACCCCTCGTGCGACGGGTCGGCCACGTACCGGGCGAGCCGCCCGGGGTCGAGGGCGCGCAGACCGGCCTCGTCGGCCTGCCCGGACGGCGGAATCAACGCATCGATACTTGCCATCGGAGCATGCTAGTGATCCGCACCCACCGCGCCCCACCCGATTCCGGCGGCGGGCCCGTCAGTCCGCGGCCGCCGCGTCCGGCGCCAGCTGCGCCCAGGCCTCCGCCACCTGGCGGAGCACACCGTGCGCCCCTGCCCGCTCGGCCAACCCGGCGGCCTCGGCGAGCAGTCGGCGGGCGTCGGGGTGGCGATCCTGGACGGCCGCGAGGTGGGCAAGGCCGACCAGGTTGGCGCCGAATCGGGGCCCGCGAACCGGTGCGATCCTACCCGGCGACGCCTAATCTGTTGATCATGATCCGACACATCGCCTTCGAACGACTCCACAACTTCCGTGACCTGGGCGGCTATCGGGCCGTCGACGGCCGGGCGGTCCGGTGGGGGCTGCTCTACCGTGCGGACTCGCTGGGCAAGCTCACCGAGCCGGCCGACCTGGAGCGGTTCCGGGAGCTGGGCGTGCGGACGGTGATCGACCTGCGGTACCCGTGGGAGATCGAGGCCCGCGGGCGGGTGCCGCAGGGCGAGGCGCCGGCGTACCACAACCTGAGCATCGAGCACCGCCCGTACGACCAGGCCGAGATCGACCCGGAGCTCGACCCGTGGCGCTACCTCGCCGACCGCTTCGCCGAGGTCGCGGACGACGGCGTGGTGGAGATCCGGCAGGCGCTGGACGTGATCGCCGGCGCCGACGGGCCGCTGGTGTTCCACTGCGCCTCGGGCAAGGACCGCACCGGGCTGATAGCGGCGCTGGTGCTCGCCCTGCTCGGGGTCTCCGAGGACGACATCGCCGCCGACTTCGCCCTCACCGAGCTGGCCTCGCCGCGGTTCGTCGCCGACTGGCACGCGGCCAATCCGGGCCGGGAGCTGCGCTGGCCGGGCTTCGGGCGGGCCCCGGAGGACGTCATCCGGCACGTCCTGGCGGACTTCACCGCCGCGCACGGCTCGACGTACGGCTACGCGGTCGAGCGGCTCGGCGTGGACGAGGCGCTGGTGGCCGAGCTGCGCGGACGGCTGCTCCCCCCGGCGTAGCAGCGGCGGGCCGGTGGGGTGGCGGCGGTTGGGCGGCGGCGGGGCGACCGCTTGACTTGAAGCTCGCTTGAACTCCTACGGTTGCGTCCATCAGCGATCACCCGACAGGGAGCAGCGAGATGACCGACCGTCAGACCACCGCCGTCGAAACCGTCGTCGAGCCCACCGACGCCGAAATCGCCGCCCAGCCGGCCGCGTACTGGACCGGGGTCGCCTACGAGGCCCTGATCGCCTTCACCCGCGCCCGGCAGGCCGAACTCGGCTGGACACAGCCCCAGTACTGGCTGTTGCGGAACCTGTCGAAGCACGACCTCTCACCGGACGGCCGGGGCATGACCGTACCCGAGCTGTACCGGGCGATGGCCTCCTACCTCCGGCCCGAGGACGACCTGCGGGCCGAGGCGGAGGTCCTGGCCGAACGCGGCTGGCTCACCCGCGACGCCGACGACCGCCTGTGGATCACCGAGGCCGGGGACGAGGCCCGCGCCGCGCTCAAGCGGAACGCCCCCGCGATCCGCGACCGCATCCACGAGGGCATCGACGACGCCGACTACGCCACCGCCCTGCGGGTACTCCAGCGGATGATCCGCAACACCACCGGCGCTGCCGCCTGAGCCCGCCGGCTACCCGGCCGGCCGGCCGCCGCCCTTGCCGGGCTGCTCCCGCCGGCCGGACTGCGGGGGCTGCTGCTTCGGCCCGCGCCGGGCCCGCCCCTTCTCCGGTGCCTGCCCCCGGCCCTGACCCTGGCCCTGGCCTTGGCCTTGGCCCTTGGGCCGGCCCTGTTCCTGCGCCCGTCCCTGTTCCTGCGCCCGGGGCGACTGCCGGTCGCGGCCCGACTGCTGGGCGCGTGCCCCGCCCGACTTCCCGTCCCGTCCCGGCCTGGCGTCCCGGGCCGGCCTGGCGTCCCTGGACGGTCGGGCGGCCGCCACCGGACGCGCCTCCGGCGACCAGTGGCCCGGCCGCGTCAGGCTGCGCGGGATCTTGGTCCCGGCGTCGCCGCGCGCGGCGTTCAGCTGGAGCTGGGTGAGGAAGACCGCGTCCGTGAGGTCGGCCCCGGAGAGGTCGGCGTCACGCAGGTCGGCGCCGATCAGGTCGGCCAGCCGCAGGTCGGCGCCGGCCAGGTCGGCCGCGACGAGCAGGGCGCCGCGGAGGTTGGCGCCGCGCAGGTCCGCCCCGCGCAGCCGGGCACCCATGAGGTCGGCGCCCCGGTGCTCGCGGCGGCGCGGCACCGCGGCCCGGACCAGCTCGCTGGCCCGCAGCAGCAGCTCGCCGACGGCCTGCCGCCGGGCGGGCACGTCCACCGCGAGGATCTCCTCGGCGCTCCCCCGGCCGAGCCGCTCGACCTCGTCGTACGCGCGGTCCAGCTCGCGCCGCAGCGGCCGGGCGGCGGGCAGGCCCTGCGCCTCGTCCAGGTACCGCAGCAGTTCGTGCAGCTGCCGCACGACCGGGAAGACCGCGAACATCGACGACGCGCTGCCCGGTTCCTCCCGCCAGCTCCGGCCGCCGAAGGTCACCTGGGAGACGTGCTGGCCCGCACCGAAGCAGTCGTACACGGTGCAGCCCTGGTAGCCGGTCTCGCGCAGCCGGGTGTGGATGCCGCAGCGGAAGTCGTCCTGCAGGTTGCGGCAGGGCGTGCCGGCGGCCTTGGTCGCGGCGAAGTCCGCCCCGGCCACGAACGGCAGCGCCGCGCAGCACAGGCCGAAGCAGCTCGCACAGTCGGAGACCAGTTCCAGCCGTCCGGTCCGGGGCGCGCCGGCCCCGGTCGGCGGCGGCTCGGCGCCGGACCGCAGCGGCCCTGGCCCCGTCCGCGGCGGCGCGGGCGGGGCCTGGTAGGGCGCGCTCCGCTCCGGCGCGTTCCGGTGCGGCTCCGGTGCGTTCCGGTGCGGCTCGGGCGCGTTCCGGTGCGGCTCGGGCGCGGTCTGGTGCGGGTCGGGCACGGTGCGGCTGTCCTCCACTCGGCGGGGGCACCGACCTCCGGGGCCCCGAACCGAGCCAGCCTACTCGTACGGCAGCAGCTCGCCGCGCTTCGGCGGGCGGCCGTCCCCCGAGGAGCGGCCGGTCAGCCGGCGTCCGACCCAGGGCCCCAGGTGGGTGCGCAGCCAGCGGGCGTCGGCCCCCAGCTGCTCGGTGCGGGTGGGCGGCGCGGCGGTCGGCAGCGGTGCCCGCCAGTCGAACGCGGCGGGGCGGCCGAGGGCTTCCAGGACGCCCTCGGCGACCCGTCGGTGGCCCTCCGGCGAGAGGTGCAGGCGGTCCTCGTCCCAGAGCCGGCGGTCGTCGAAGCACGGCGCGGAGTACAGGTCGACCACCGCGATGCCCGGGTCCTGGGCCAGCTCCTGCACGAAGGCCTTCATCCGCAGGATCGTCGGCAGCAGTCGGGCGCTGCCCGCCATCCGGCGGGTGGGGTCGGTGCTGGTGAACATGACCACGGTCGCGCCGGCGGCCCGCAGTGCGGTGGCGGCGCCGCCGAGCAGCCGCTCGACCTCCGCGATGTCGCAGCGCGGGCGCAGCACGTCGTTGAGGCCGCCGGCCAGGGTGACCAGGTCGGGGGCCATGGCGGCGGCGTCGGCGACCTGTTCGCCGTGGATCTGGCCGATGAGCTTCCCGCGGACCGCGAGGTTGGCGTACCGGAACGTCCCGGCGGGCTGCTCGGCGGCGAGCCGCTCGGCGACCCGGTCGGCCCAGCCGCGGTACTGGCCGTCGGGCAGCAGGTCGTCGCACATGCCCTCGGTGAAGGAGTCCCCGACGGCGACGTAGCTGGTGTAGCCCCGGTGCGGCCCGAACGGCCCGGGGGCGGCAGTGTTCTCCATGATCCGTCGATGTTACGCGCCGGTAGGGCGGCGCCCCGCCCACCGGGGGCGGGACTGCGCGGGGATGAACGCCGGGATGAACGGCGGCGCTCATCGGCCGTCGATCGGTCGTTTATCGGTCCGGTCCACTCTGGTGGTGCGCCGGGCGGGCACCACCCCCGGCGCCGCCGGCCGGCGGCCGTGATCAGCCTCGGGGGAGTTGATCACCGACACCCCCCGCCGGCCCGGACGGGGTTCGCGCAGCTCGGGGGGAGACTGCGCGAACCCCTCCCACGCCGCGCCCGCCACCCGCACCCGCGCCCGCATGCCTCCGGCACCCGCGCCGACACCCGCACCCGCTCCTGCAGCGCCCGCGCCCGAACCCGCACCCCGCCCGGCTACGCGTCGGCGGTGACCCAGTGCTCGCGGACCGCGTCGGTGGGCCGCTGCTCGCCGAGGGCGGGGACGCCCCAGGCGCCGAGGGCCGTGATGACGGGGTGCAGTCCGGTGCCGCGCTCGGTGAGCTCGTAGACCGTGGCGTTGGCGGGGCGTTCGAGCTTGCGGCGCACGACGACGCCGTCGCCTTCCAGCTGCTTGAGCCGTGCCGCGAGGATGTCGGTGGAGACGCCGGGCAGGTCGGCGTGCAGGTCGGTGTAGCGGCGCGGACCGGCCAGGAGTTCACGGACGATCAGGAGGCTCCAGCGTTCGCCGACGGTGTCGAGGGCGCGGGCGACGGCGCAGTACTGGTCGTAGCTTCGACGTGGCATGGTGATCAGCATAGCCAAAAGGTTGGACTTTCCAAGTGCTTACTTGGTAGAACAAAGTAACCACGATGGGCAGGTGACGGTCGGGAGGCCGCAGATGGAGTTTCGGCAGTCCAGCAAGCTGACGAACGTGTGCTACGAGATCCGCGGGCCGGTGGTCGACCGGGCCAACGCGCTGGAGGAGGCCGGGCACAGCGTGCTCCGGCTGAACACCGGGAACCCGGCGCCGTTCGGCTTCGAGGCGCCCGAGGAGATCGTCCAGGACATCATCCGCAACCTGCCGAACGCCCACGGCTACAGCGACTCCCGCGGCATCCTGCCCGCCCGCCGGGCCGTCGTGCAGTACTACCAGCAGCGCGGCGTCAGCGGCGTCACCGTCAACGACGTGTACCTGGGCAACGGCGCCTCCGAGCTGATCCAGATGGCCGTGACCGCGCTGGTCGACGACGGCGACGAGGTGCTCGTCCCGATGCCCGACTTCCCGCTCTGGACGGCGGTGGTCCGGCTGGCCGGCGGCAAGGCCGTGCACTACCTCTGCGACGAGCAGGCGGACTGGTACCCGGACCTCGACGACATCGCCGCGAAGATCACCGACCGCACCAAGGCCATCGTGGTGATCAACCCCAACAACCCCACCGGCGCGGTCTATTCGAAGGAGCTGCTGGAGGGAGTCCTCGACCTCGCCCGCCGGCACCAGCTGATGGTGCTCGCCGACGAGATCTACGACAAGATCCTCTACGACGGCGCCGAGCACCACTGCCTGGCCGCGCTCGCCGAGGATGTCCTCACCCTCACCTTCAACGGCCTCTCCAAGTCCTACCGGGTGGCCGGCTTCCGCAGCGGCTGGCTGGTCGTCTCCGGCCCCAAGCAGCACGCGAGCAGCTACCTGGAGGGCCTCACCATGCTCGCCGGCATGCGGCTGTGCCCCAACGTCCCCGCCCAGTACGCGGTGCAGGCGGCGCTCGGCGGCCACCAGTCCATCGAGGACCTGGTGCTGCCGACCGGCCGGCTCGCCGAACAGCGCGACGTCGCCTTCCGGGCGCTCAACGAGATCCCCGGCGTCAGCTGCGTCAAGCCCAAGGGCGCCCTGTACGCCTTCGCCAGGCTCGACCCGGCGGTGCACCGGATCGTCGACGACGAGCAGTTCGTCCTGGACCTGCTGCTCCGCGAGAAGATCCACGTCGTCCAGGGCACCGGCTTCAACTGGCCGCGCCCCGACCACTTCCGCTTCGTCACCCTCCCCCGGGCCGACGACCTGGAGACCGCCATCAACCGCATCGGCCGCTTCCTCGCCACCTACCGCCAGGTCTGAGCGCCGGCCTGCACGGCCGGGCCGGCGCCGCGGTCCCGCACCCCTCGCGAACGGGCCCGGCCCGGCGTACTGAAACACCGTCACGGACGGTGCCGCTGTGCCATCATGAGCCCATGGGGGACACAGTCGAACTGAAGCTGGCGGACGGCACCGGCGTACTCCTGGAGGTCGTCGGCGGCCCGCCGCACCTCGCCGCGGCGCCCGCCTCCGCCCCGGCCGGGCTTCCCGCCGGCACCGCACCCGTCGTGCCGGTCGGCGTCGGCCGGGCCCGCCGCGCCGCCGAGGCGACCGGGCAGGCCCTCTCCGACGTGCTGCGCCCGCTCGGCGGCGTCCTGGACTCGGTGCACGCGGCCGTCACCTCGGCGGTCCGTCCGCCGGACGAGGTCTCCGTCGAACTCGGGATCAGGCTCAGCCACGACCTCAAGCTCGGCATCACCTCGGCCGCGGGCGAGGCCACCATCACCGTCCGGGCCACCTGGACGCCGGGCGGCCGGGACGCCGACAGCACCGCCACCACCGGAATCAGCACCGGCACCACCGTCCCGAGGCCCGCCGACGCCGTCCGCAGGTAGCCGGATGGCCCCGGACGACCCGGACCGCGCCGTCAAGCTCGCCCACGCCGCACTCCACTGGCAGTCCGACGCCGAGGCGTACGGCGGGGGCGTCCTGCTCACCCCGGACACCGTCCTCACCTGCGCGCACGTCGTCAACCAGGTCTTCGGGCGGGACGACTTCGCCCAGCAGCGCCCCGACGGGCTGGACGGGCTCACCGTCGCGCTGCCCGGCACCGACCCTCGGCTGCGCCTGCACGCCGCACTCGTCGCCTGGCTGCCCGCGCGCCGCCCCGACGGCAGCCCGGCACAGGCGGGCGACATCGAATGGGCGGGCGACCTGGCGCTGCTGCGCCTGCTCCACCCGCCGGCCGCCGCCCGCCCGGCCCCCGTGGGCCGCTGCCGCCCGGGCCGCACCGCGTACGCCTGGTTCGGCAGCGGCGCCCCGAGCACCATCGCCGCCGCCGTGGTGCAGGGGGTCACCGAGCGGTGGATCGTGCTGGACTCGCCCGGCTCCGCCCAGGCCGTCGTCGAGGGCTACAGCGGTTCGCCGCTGTGGGACCGGGAGCAGCAGCGCGTGGTGGGCCTGGTGGTCGGGCGCAGCGGGCTGCGCGCGTTCGCCGTGCCGACCTGGGACCTCGGGCGGCTGTTCGCCGAGGCCGGTGAGCCCGTCCCCGCACTGGCCGGGCCCGAGGAGGCCCCGCTCGACCCGCTCGTCCAGCAGTTGCTGGGGCCGATCCGGGCGGTGCTGCCCTCGCCCGCCGGCCTCGCCGCCCTCACCGCGCAGTTCCTCGCCGACCTCGGCCCCGACGGGCCCGAGAACCCCGGCGGGCCCGAATACCCCGGCCGACCCGAGAACCCCGACGGGCCCGAGGACCCCGGCCGGCCCGGGGACCCGCCCGGGCCGGGCGGACACGACCGCGCCGCCGTCACCACCCCCGAGCAGCTCGCCCGGCTCGCCGCCGCCGCCCCGCACGGGGTGCCGACCCTGCTCGCCCGGCTGGCGGCAGCGGCCTCCGGCACCGAGCAGCGGCAGTGGATCGCCACCACCGGCGTCCTGGCCTCGCCCGAGCGGTTCCTGACCGCCGGCGAGCACCGCGAACTCCTCGACCTGCTCGCCGCCGGTGCCCCGGACCCCCGCCGCTGCGCCGCCGAGGCGCTGCCGCTCGGACCCGACCTCCGCTCGCCCGACTGGCCCGCCGCGGTGGCCGAGTTGGAGCGCTACCGGCCACGGCACGGGCGCGTCCCGCAGCTGCTGCGCACCGTGGAGTTCGCCGCCGCCCGGGCCGGACAGCCCGCCACCGCCCGGGCGCTGACCGCCTGGAACGACGCGGTCGCGCACCGGCTGGGACTCGCCGAGGCGCTGCCCGAACACCGGGCGCAGGCCCTGGAGTCGGCGGAGGCCCGCCGGACGGCGGCCGGGGCCGCGGGCCGGCCCGGCGGCGCACCGGCCGCACCCGTGGTACAGGTGCAGCTGTGGCGGGCCACCGGCACCGACACCTTCGGCTACACCCTGCACGCGGCCGACGCCGACGGGCTGCCGCTGCACCGCAGCACCTGCGACACCCCGGTGCCGCGCAGCCGGCTGCTGGCGGAACTCGGAGCGCTGCTGGAGGACCTGACCCGGCACACCGAACCCGGCGCGGTGCCGACGGTCGAGTGGTTCGTCCCCGCCGACGAACTCGACCTGGCCGTCGACCAGTGGGTCTACCGCCCCGACGAGCTGTTCCCCGGCGTGCTCGGCCAGGACTTCCTCTGCGTGATCCGCAGCCCGGAGCTGCGCCGCGCCGCCTTCCTGCCCGAACTGCGCTACCGCTGGCAGGCGTTGAGGTCCGGGCGGGTCGCTCTGCTGGAACGCCACGACCCGGCGGTGCAACAGCGCGGAGCCCCCGTCCCGGTCTGCGGTGTGGCGCTCTGCTGCCCGAGCAGCGAACTGCCCCGGCTGCGGGCCATCGCCCTGGCGGTGGGCGTCCCCGGGGTCGTCTGGCTGCGACCGACCGCACCCGGCCCGGCCCCCGGGCGGCTGCGCGAGCTGGTCGACGGCTCGGCCCCGCACGAGCTGCCGCGGGTGGTGTACGAGGCCCGGCTGGGCGAGTCGCCGGACGGTCTGCACCGCAATCTGGCCCTAGTCTGGGACGGCCCGGAGGGCCACCCGGACACCCTGCGGCTCGGCGACCCCCGGGACTGAACCCCGGGCTGTGGAAGGGAGATCGGCGATGACCGACGAGGCATCCGGCGGCGCGCCCGACCGGGTCGGCGACGGCCCGGCGGACCGGAGCGGGGCGGACGGCGAGCGCCCCGCGGCGCCGCACCGCACGGACGGCGACGGCCCGGACGAGTGGCGGATCTACCGCGGCAACGGCGGGGTCCGCACCCTCCCGCTGCCCGCCGCCCCGCCGTGGCGCCGCTTCGGCGGGGCCGCACCCGGCCCGTCCGGCCCGGTCGGGGACCTCCCCGCAGCGCGCCGCCCGGCCGCCGACTACCGGATCGGCCCGCAGGAGGTGGACGTGGTCAACGCCGCCCTGCACCTGCGCCGCCCGCTGCTGGTCACCGGCCGCCCCGGCACCGGCAAGTCCTCGCTGGCCGCCTCGGTGGCCGCCGAGCTGGGCCTCGGCCCGGTGCTGCGCTGGCCGGTCAACAGCCGCACCGCGCTGCAGGACGGCCTCTACCGCTACGACGCCGTCGGCCGGCTCCGCGAGACCGGCCGGGCCCGCGAACTCGGCGCCGCCGAACCGGACATGGGCAGCTACGTACGGCTCGGCCCGCTCGGCACCGCGCTCGCCACCGGCCGCCCGGGCCGGCCCCGGGTGCTGCTGGTCGACGAGCTCGACAAGGGCGACCTGGACCTGCCGAACGACCTCCTGGTGGTCTTCGAGGAGGGCGAGTTCGAGATCCCCGAACTGAGCAGGCTGCCCGACGACAGCCCCGACGTCCGGGTGATGCTCACCGGCACCCGGGCGCGGCACGCCGTCCACCACGGCGTGGTCTCCTGCCACGAGTTCCCGGTCACCATCCTGACCAGCAACGGCGAACGGGACTTCCCGCCCGCGTTCCTGCGCCGCTGCCTGCGCCTGGACCTGCCCGAGCCCGGGGAGCAGCGGCTGCGCGAGATCGTCCGCACCCACCTCGGCGAGGACGGCCTGCGGGCCGGCGAGGACCTCATCGAGGCGTTCCTGCACCGCCGCGACCACGACCGCGCCGCGCTGGCCACCGACCAACTGCTCAACGCCGTCCACCTGCGGATCAGCGGGGTGGACCTGGGCCGCGACGGACTGCTCGCCGCCGTCCTGCGCCCGCTGGAGGACGCGGAGCCCGGCCTCGGATGATCGAGCGACTGCAGGAGGCACTGGCCCCGGCCGGCCTCGCCCTCACCCCGGGCGAGCTGCTGGACGTCCTCTGGCTGGCCGACCGCATCCCCGCGGGCGGACTCGGCCACCCCGCCCCGCCGGCGCCCGCCGACCCGCCCGGCACCGACGCCCCCGCCCGCGGCGCGGCCCTGCCCGGCGGCGCGCCGCCGCCGGGCGCCGCACCCCACCCGGCCGACCTCTACGCCCCCACCGCGGGCGGCGCACCGGGGTCGTCGGCCCGGGCGGTGCGGGTCCCGGCCGGCCGCGCGCTCCCCGACGCCCTCCCGTTCGGCCGCGCCCTGCGCCCGCTCAAACGCACCGCGCCGTCCCGCCACGCACAGCGGCTGGACGAGGGAGCCACCGCCGAACTGATCGCCGAGACCGGGGTGCTGGACCTCGTCCTGCGCCCCCGCCCCGAACGCTGGCTGAGCGCGGCCCTCGTGGTCGACGACGGCCTGTCGATGGAGCTGTGGCAGGACACCGCCGCCGCCCTGCGCGAGGTCCTGGAGACCGTCGGCGTCTTCCGCACCGTGCGCTGCTACGGCCTGGACAGCCGGGCCGAGGACGGGCCGGTGCTGCGCGCCCGCCCGTTCTCCCGGAGCGCCGCGCCGGTCTCCCCCGGCTCGGTCTGCCCGGCCGACGGGCGCGGCGCCGTGCTCGTGGTCTCCGACGCGATCGGCGCGGGCTGGCACCGGGGACGGATCGCGCCCCTGCTCGCCCGGTGGGGCGGCCGCTGCCCCACCGCGGTCGTCCAGCCGCTGCCGCAACGGCTCTGGGCGGGCAGCGCCCTGGCCCCCGAACGGCTGCTGCTCCGCGCCCGCCGACCGGGCGCCGCCAACGCCGCGCTGGACGCCGCCGACCCGGTGCTGCCCGAAGTGACGCCGCCCGGGATGCCGGTGCCGGTGCTCGACCTGCAGCCGGCCGCGGTCGCCGCCTGGGCCTCGCTGGTCACCGCCGGCCGGCCCGCGGTGCTGCCGAGCATCACCCTCGGACCGGCCACCGCCCCGGACGCCGGCCCCGGGCCCTCGGCCACCGCCGCACCCGCACCCGCACCCGCCCATCTGGCGGGCCGGCTGGCGCACTTCCGCCGCGCCGCCTCACCCGAGGCGTTCCGGCTGGCCGGGCACCTGGCCGCCACCAGACCGCTGACCCTCGGACTGATGCGGCTCGTCCAGCGGGCCGTGCACGGCCGGGTCGACCCGGCCGTACTCGCCGAGGTCCTGCTCGGCGGGCTGCTGCGCCGCACCCCCGGCCCGGTCGGCCGCGGCCCGGCCGCGTACGAGTTCCGGCCGGGCCTGCGCGAACTGCTGCTGGAGACCGTGCCGGTGGCCGACCTGCTGGCGGTCACCGACCTGGTCACCGAGGCCCTGCGGGCACCCCGGTCGAGCGGGCCGACGCTGCCCGCCCTGCGTGCCGACCTCACCGGACCGGACGCCCTCGCCCCCGGCGCCACCGCCTTCGCCGCCTCCTCGGAGCCACTGCTGCGGCACTTCGCCACCTCCGCGGAACGGCCCGCCGCCGGTGGGACGGCCCCGGGCAGCTTCGAGGTGCTGACCCTCCAGGACGCCGAACTCGCCGCCCTGGTCGCGGCCGAGGACTGGCGGGGCGCCGTCGAGCGCGGCGAGGAGGTGCTGGAACAGCTGATCGCCCGGCACGGCCCGGACGACCTGCGGGTGCTGGCCGGCCGGCTCGACCTCGCCGAGTGGATCGGGCGGGCCGGCTCGCCGCAGACCGCCCGTGCCCTCGCCCGCGAGCTGCACACCCGACTCGCCCGGCTGCTCGGCCCGTACGACGGGCGCACGCTCGCCGCGCTGACGGCGGCCGGCGACTGGGCCGGACGCGCCGGGCACACCCTCGAGGCGGTGGACGCCCACCGGGAGGTCCTGGCCGCCCGGGAGGCGGACCTCGGCCCGCTCGACCCGCGCTGCGTGGAGACGCTGGCCCTGCTCGCCTACTGGACCGGCGAGCAGGGCAAACCGCAGGACGCGCTGACCGGCTACGGCGAACTGCTCCGGCGCCAGGAGCAGGTGTACGGCGCGGAGGACCTGCGCGCCCTCAACACCCGGGCCAACCTCGCCTCCTGGACCGGCCAGGCGGGCCGAAGCGAGGCCGCCCTGCAGCTCTGGCACGACCTGCTCGCCGACGTCGGGCGGCACGCACCGCCCGAGCACCCGCTGCGGCTGATCGCCGCGACCGAGCTCGTCCACTGGCGGGCCGAGTGCGGCGATCCCGCGGACACCCTCGATACCCTCGGCCGGCTGCTGCCCCGGCTCACCGAGGCCCTCGGCCCCCTGCACTCCTACCCGTACGGGGTGCGCTGGCGGCTCGCCCACTGGACGGGGGAACTCGGCGACCCCGAGGGCGCACGGGAGCAGATGCGGGCCCTGCTGGCCGAACTGGGCACCGTGTTCACCCCGGAACACCGGATCTTCCTCAGCTGCCGGGTCGAGTTCGCCGAGTGGACCGCGCGCACCGGCGACCCCGTCACGGCACTGCGACTGCTGACCGAACTGGTGCCCGAGATCGAGGCGGTGCTCGGCCCGGCGCACCCGCAGGTCGTCCGGGCCCGGGAACTGGAGGCAGCCCTGCGGGACGCCGGGGAGTGAGCGGGCGGGCACTCGCGCAACGCGTCCGCCGCTCCCGGGAGCGGGCCGTCGGCGGGCTGCCGACCGCCTTCTGGTGGCTGTGGAGCAGCACCCTCGTCAACCGGCTCGGCACCTTCGCCGTCCCGTTCCTGACGCTCTGCCTGACCGTCGAGCACGGCCGGTCGCCGGCCTTCGCCGGAGCGGTCGCCGCCGTCGCCGCCGCCGGTGGCATGGCGGGCGCCCTGCTCGGCGGCCTGGCCGCGGACCGCTTCGGCTGCCGGCCCACCCTGCTCACCGCCCACCTGGGCACCGCGGCGGCCACCACCGCACTCGCCCTCGCCCCGGGCGAGCGCCCGCTGATCGCGGCCGCACTGCTGCTCGGCTGCTCCGCCGCGGCCGCGCGCCCGGCCTCCGCCGCGCTGATGACGGCCCTGCTCGACCCGCGCGACCGGGTCCGGGCGTTCGCGCTCGACTACTGGGCGGCCAACCTGGGCTTCTCCGCCTCGGTCCTGCTCGCCGGGGCGGCGGTCCGCTTCGGCTACACCCCGCTGTTCCTCGCCGACGCCGCGGCGACCCTGCTCTGCGCCGCCCTCGTCCTGCTCCGGGTCCCGGCCGCCGGACCGGATCCCGGGCCGGCGACCGCCGGACCGACCGCGAGAACCGGGAGCCGCGGCGGACTGCGGGAACTGCTCGCCGACCGGCCGTTCCTCTGTTGCGCGGCGCTGTTCGTCCTGATCGCCGGGATCCTCCAGCAGCTGACGACCACCCTTCCGGTCGCCATGGCCGACGCCGGGCTCGGCCCCGCCGCCTGCGGAGCCGTACTCGCCCTGAACGGGGTGCTGGTCTGCCTGGCCCAGGTGCCGGTGGGCGGACTGGTCGCCGGCCGGCCGCCGTTCGCCCTGCTGGCGCTCGCCGCCCTGCTCTGCGGCACCGGCTTCGGCCTGACCGCGCTCGCCGGCTCGGCGGCCGGCTTCGCGCTGACCGTCGTCGTGTGGACCGCCGGCGAGGTGGTCAGCGGCCCGGTCTCACTGGAGGTCACCGCCCGCTTCGCCCCGGCCCGCAGCCAGGCCCGCTACCAGGGCGCCGGGGCCTTCGCCTGGTCGGTCGGCGGAGTGCTCGCGGCGGCGGTCGGCGGCTGGACCTACGACCGGTGGGGCGGCGGCACGCTCTGGACGGGCTGCGCGGCGGCCGGGCTGGCCGCCGCCGCGGGGTTCCTGCTGCTGGGCCGCCGGGTCGCGCCCTGACGACGGCGGGCCGGCGCCGCTCAGGTCGCGGCGGTGTCGCCCCACGCCGTCGGGGCGCGGTTGCCGGTGCCGTCGCAGGTACGGCAGACCTCGTCGCGGTAGGCGTGCTTGGCGCCGGTCGCGTCGACCCGGTAGCGGACGTAGACGCCGGTGCCGTCACAGAGGAAGCAGTTGCCGCCCCCGCCGCCGACCTCGGTGGTGCCGGTGCCCTGACAGGTGCGGCAACTGAGGCCGGCGGTACGTCCGGTGCCCGCGCAGATGCGGCAGACCGTGGTCACGGCGGATTCCTCCCGGGTCGGGGCCACCGGTCATGCTAGTGCCAGCGCCGCCGTGAGAGGACGGCCTCCGCGGTTCCGGCCCTCCCGGCCCTCCCCGGTCAGCCCGGCAGGCCGTCCCGGACGCGCCGCGAGACGCTGATCCGCTGGAGATCGAGCAGGCCGGGCGGTTCGGCGATCCCCGGACCGCCAGCGTGCACCCACTCGGCGACCTCGTCGACCATGTCGTCCTGCAGCACCCAGCCCAGCCAGACCGGCCTGCCGCCCGCCTCCCGGCCCTCGCGGGAGGGGCCGACGACGACCACGTTCGACTTCTCGCAGACGTCCAGGCACTTGACCGCCCGCACCGTGCCGGCGCTGCCGACGGCCTGCCGCAGGCGCTCCAACTGGGCGGCGTGGTCGACCTCCGGGTGCTTCCTGACGCTGCCGCAGCAGCAGTCGCGGCAGACGGTGACCGTCACCGGGGCGGTGGCCGGCCTGCGCTCACGGTCTCGACGAGCCATCAGGGTCCTCTCCTCAGTCCAGTGCGACGGCCCGCCGCCCCGCGCACCCGCGCGGCAACCGCAGGCCGTTGGGCCGACGACGACGGTGGAACCCTCGTGCCCGGCGACTCCGAGCGGCAGCGGCGGCGTACCGGCCGGCTCCCGGGCGGCCCGGGCCGCGACGGACGCCCCCGCGATCACCAGATTCTGCCCCACCGCCCGCCGGCCCGTGCCCCCGGGTGCACACCCGGGGGCACGGACGCGGGTTCAGGCCAGGGCGGCTGCGGCGGCGCGGCCGGCGGTGCGGCCGGAGAAGAGGCAGCCGCCGAGGAAGGTGCCCTCCAGGGAGCGGTATCCGTGGACTCCGCCGCCGCCGAAGCCGGCCGCCTCGCCGGCGGCGTAGACGCCGTCGAGCACCGTGCCGTCGGCGCGCAGGACGCGGGAGGACAGGTCGGTCTGCAGTCCGCCGAGCGACTTGCGGGTGAGGATGTGCAGCCGAACGGCGATCAGCGGGGCGGCGGCGGGGTCGAGCAGGCGGTGCGGGGCGGCGGTGCGGATGAGCTTGTCGCCGAGGTAGCGGCGGGCGCCGCGGACGGCGGTGAGCTGGAGGTCCTTGCCGTACGGGTTGGCGAGTTGGCGGTCGCGGGCCTCGATGGTGCGGCGCAGGTCGTCGGCGTCGATGAGCTGCTGCCCGGTCTTGCCGTTCATGCCGCGGGCGAGGTCGGCGACGTCGGAGGCCACCACGAAGTCGGCGCCGTGCCGTTTGAACGCCTCGACGGGGCCGGGGGCGCCGGGCAGGGCGCGGCCGAGGACGCCGCGCAGGGAGCGGCCAGTGAGGTCGGGGTTCTGTTCGGAGCCGGAGAGGGCGAACTCCTTCTCGATGATCTTCTGGGTGAGGACGAACCAGGTGTGGTCGTGGCCGGTGGTCCTGAGGTGTTCGAGGGTGCCGAGGGTGTCGAAGCCGGGGTAGAGCGGGACGGGCAGGCGGCGGCCGCGGGCGTCGAGCCAGAGCGAGGAGGGGCCGGGGAGGATGCGGATGCCGTGCCGGGCCCAGATCGGGTCCCAGTTCTCGATGCCCTCGGTGTAGTGCCACATCCGGTCGCCGTTGACGAGGTGGCCGCCGGCGGCTGCGGCGACGTCGAGCATCAGCCCGTCGACGTGGGCGGGCACGCCGGAGAGCATCCGGGCGGGCGGGGTGCCGAGGCGGGCGGGCCAGGCCTTGCGGACGAGTTCGTGGTTGCCGCCGATGCCGCCGCTGGTGACGATCACGGCCTGGGCGCGCAGTTCGAAGGCGCCCGCCACGTCGCGTGAACTGGCCTGCCCGCGGGCCGCGCTGCTGGGGACCAGCACCTCGCCGGTGACGGTGTCGGTGACGCCGGCGTGCGCGGCGAGGCCGGTGACCCGGTGGCGGAAGCGCAGGTCGACCAGCCCTCGGTCGGCGCCGGCCCGTACCCGGCGGACGAAGGGTTCGAGCAGGCCGGGGCCGGTGCCCCAGGTGATGTGGAAGCGGGGCACCGAGTTGCCGGGGCCGTCGGCGTGCAGTCCGCCGCGTTCGGCCCAGCCGACGACGGGGAAGAAGCGGACGCCCTGGGCGTGCAGCCAGGCGCGCTTCTCCCCGGCGGCGAAGTCGACGTAGGCCTCGGCCCAGCGGCGCGGCCAGTCGTCCTCGGGGCGGTCGAATCCGGCGGTGCCGAACCAGTCCTGCCGGGCGAGGGCGTGCGAGTCGCGGATGCGCATGCGGCGCTGCTCGGGCGAGTCGACGAGGAAGAGGCCGCCGAAGGACCAGTGCGCCTGCCCGCCGAGGGAGGCCTCGGGTTCCTGGTCGAGCAGGATCACCTTCCGTCCGGCGTCGGCGAGTTCGGCGGTCGCGGCGAGTCCCGCGAGTCCGGCTCCGATGACGATGACGTCGGCGTCCAGGGCCATGCGGGGGTCCTCCGGGGTCGCGCGGGAAGGCGGAACGGGCGGCGGTGGGGCGGAGCGGGCGACGGGGAAGGCGGGTGGCGGCCGGGGCGGGCGGTGCCGCGGTGGTCCGATCCTGGGGCCTGCGCCCGCACCCGTCAACCGGTCGGTAACAAGCCGGTGCGGGAATTCCGCTCCACGGTGTACGGGAAATACCTCCGCTCCACAGTGGAGCGTAATTCGAAATATCCGGAGACGAGTTTAGCGAATTCCGCGCCATCCATGGACGAAAGCGAAACCTGACAGTAACTTACTTTGCAGTAGTAGAAGCTGCGGCCCGGCTGGCACGACCCCCCACCCCGTTCTTCTCCCCCAGGAGGAACCGTGCTCCGCCCTGCCCGGAAGCTCCGTGCTGCCCTGAACCGCCCGACCGGCCCCGGCTCCTCGACCGGCCCCGACTCCTCGACGGGCTCCGCCGACGCGCCCGGTCCGGCCCGCCCGGCCACCCCGCGGTCCCGCCCCGTCCTACTGGGCGCCGTCGTACTGGCCGCCGCCCTGGCCCTGACCACCACCGACGCCCGGGCCGCCACCGTCGCCTCGCCCCGGCACTACGTCGCGCTCGGCGACTCGTACGCCTCCGGGGCCGGTGTGCCCGGGCAGTCGGCCGGGCTCTGCCTGCGCTCGGACCGCAACTACGGGCGCCTGGTGGCGCGGGCGCTGGGCGCCGCCAAGTACACCGACGTCACCTGCGCCGCCGCCAAGGTGAAGGCGATGACCGAGCCGCAGTACGACGCGTTCATCCGGGTCAACGACGCCCAGCTGAACGCCGTCACCGCGGACACCGACCTGGTGACCCTGACCGTCGGCGGCAACGACCTGGGCGTCACCGACCTCGGGGTCGGCGACGTGATCGCCACCTGCATGGCGGGCGCGCTGGTCAACCCGCTCGGCACGCCGTGCAAGGACGTCTTCCACCACGGGTACTGGGACTGGGGCAGCTGGTCCTGGCGGTACGGGAACGACGACCTGGCCGACCGGGTCGCGGGCGCCGCACCGCGCATCGCGGACGTGCTGAAGAAGATCCGCGCCAAAGCGCCGGGGGCGCGGATCGTGCTGGTCGGCTACCCGTCGGTGCTCCCCGCCGACGAGTGGAAGTGCTTCGCCCGCCAGCCGGTGACCGTCGGCGACGTCGCCTACCTGCACGGGGTGCTGGTGAAGCTGAACACCATGCTGAAGAACACCGCCGCGGCCAACGGCGCCACCTACGTGGACACCGCCACCCCGACCGCCGGGCACGACGTCTGCTCGGACGACCGCTGGATCGAGGGCGCCCTGCCGGGCTCCCCCGCGGTGCCGTTCCACCCGAACGCCACCGGCGAGAAGGTCATGGCGGACGCGGTGCTCGCCGCCCTGCGCTGAACCCCGGCCGAAAGGCCCCGAGGGGGTGGGGGCGGAGACCCGGGCGGACCCCCGCCGTTGGGGGGCGGGGCTCTTTTTGACAACTCCGGGGCCACGCGGCGGCGCTTGAGGTG